>JALTXS010000101.1 GCA_027048265.1 Desulfurococcales archaeon | reverse complement strand
TCCCCGCGGCCTTGCCCGAGTTATTTTTGTCGAGGGCTCCATAGAGGTCGTCAAGCAGGGGCCGAGGGTCCTCCACGAGTTCCAATACACCATGCGAGTATTTTGTGTCGTCCCTTACCTCCTCCCTCCTCTCAGGAAGGGGGGCATAGTACTCGCTCTCCTGGAGCATGTCGAGGTTCTCTGCCAGGGCCTTTACACGCTGTTTTGCCTCCCCCAGCCTCCTTGTTCCAAAGCTGGTGACTAGGAGCCTCCTCTTCCTAGCAACGTATATGCTGACCTCGTAGTCGCTCCAGTTCTGCGATACGCTCACCCTTCCCTCGGCCAGTTTTACCATAACGCTGTCGCTCCTAGTGAGGAGCACCGCGGCGTCATCCGCGACGCGCGCCAGCTCGGCTAGGAGGGACTCTGCATCCTCCCTCAGAGAATCTGTGAACAAGGCCATTACGCCCACCTCCTAGGGCCTCCTAATAACCAGACCCCGAGCCCTAACGCTGGGGCCTCCGAAGGACACGGGCAGGGGTTGCCCGGGCTCTCCCTTGCCACACGTGCCCGCGTAGAACCTTAGGTCTTTGCCCACAGCGTCTATGCTCCCATATATCTCTGGGGTGGTCGCCTCAAGGACGGGGTTCCTGACCATCCCCCTAATCTCCCCGCCCTGGACTAGGTAGGCCTCCAGGCCAACGTATCTCTGCGACCATCTCTCGTCGTCAATGTTCCACTCCATGTAGGTCTTCATATAGATGCCCTCCCTGATTCCCTCAAGGAGCTCCTCCAGAGTATGGTCGCCCGGCTCGAAGTACGTGTTGGCCATCCTTACTATAGGCTCACTCCTGTGGTCGAGGGCCCTCGCCGCTGCGTTGCTCTTCTCGCCCATCATGTATGCGCTCCACCTATTGTGTAGCAACTCGTTCACCCTCCCCTCCACGTACAACCGCCTCTTCCGCGCGGGCACCGCCTCATCGTCGAAGAGGTAGTACCCGTTAAGCCCGGGTATCGTGGGGTCATCGGATATGTTGACCAACTCGCTCCCCACCCTCGTTCCCCTATAGTCTGGTTTTATGAAGCTCTTGCCCGCCTGGGCTGCCTCCCTTCCCAGAACCCTGTCGGCTTCGCTTGGGTGGCCGCTGGACTCGTGGACCATGAGCCCAACGATCTCGCTTCCCAGGACTACATCCACCTTGCCCGAGGGCGGGCTCCCCGCCTCCATGAGTATCTTTTCGAGGACACGGGCCTCGCCGACCACCTCTTCCTCTACACGCCAGTTGTCCCAGACTTCCAGTCCCCCAACGTTGCCGTACTGCATCCACCGGTTCAACATGTCCCCGTTGTCCCCCGCGACCGCTATGTTGTAGAAATAGTCAAGGCGGGGGGTCAGGCTCTCCACCCGGCCCCCGTCGCTTGTGACGATGTACTTGTACTCGTAGTCCCACCCCAGGTTCTGGTAAAAGGCAGCGACCCTGGCACTTGAGAGGGCCTTGCTCACACTACCCCATACGCTGCGGAGCATCTGGTTCATCTCATCCAGGCCAAGGTCCTCGAGACGCCTTTTCTCAAAAACCCGGTAACCTGCCCGAGCCAGGGTTTCATCTGAAACGCCGGCCCCCCACGACTTATTCTCTAGGGCACGGGCCTGGGCAACTGTCTTCTCCACCAGCCTCCCCACCGCGTCCCCGGTAAGCTCGTCGGTTGCGGAGAACGCCATGGAGCCCCCGAGCATGACCCTCAGAGCAATTCCCTCCTCGAGCAACTGCCCGACGCCGACGGGTCTATCGTTGCGGTAGCTGAGACTCTTCCCCCACCTCGAGTGATACCGGGCCTCAGCGTAGGATGCGCCCAGCTTCAGGGCCTCCTCTACCGCCCTCTCAACTAAATCCAGAGCATCTTGGGAGGGTGTGTAAGACTCCGTGCTCCTCACAGGACTTGCCAAGGCAACCACCCTGGGAGAAAACAAGCCATCCTAGCTACTATGGGGTGCACTCACTATATTTCTTGCCCCCTAACGTCCGGAGAGAAGCCGCGCCCTCAGGCCTGGTACCCTGTTAAGCAGGAAGGCCACATCAAGGGACCTTACCTCAACGTGGGAGACCGAGGGAGGCACCCGGCCCGATGTGAGTTCACCAGCGAGGTCCTCTACAGCCTCCCTCACCCGCCTCCCAACAAGCCTCCCAGCGTTGGACAGGACAAGGCTAACCAGGGTACTGTACTGGGACTCCTCCTCCAGCTGCCATAGGGGTGAGAGGTCAACGGGCTCCCCCATACCCCGGGCCTCGGCGTGTCTCCCCCTGAGCTTGGGCTTCTCTACCCTGGGTAGGGACTCCACCGCTCTCTCCGTGTACACTGGCCTCTCCTCGTTTTTCCCCAGATGCTCAACAGGGGGTTTCCGGGGAGCCTCTTTCTGGTAGAGTTCCTTCACCTCCCTGGTCACGTCCCTGGGCCGGTACTCGTGCATCATCAGGATGGTGTCAGCGCTGAGGGCCAGGTCCTCGACACCCGTAGCTACTATCACGAGGCTGTAGCCCTCCCTGACAAGGCGAGGAGCGTTCTCGCTTAAGCTCACCAGGGTCTTGTCCCCCAGGAGCCTCTCGACAAGGGCATCCCTGTGTATGAAGTTGGAGGCGGACGTGTCCTCGTCAACCACGAACCCGGTGGCCCCCGCCTCCATATACTCTGCTATGCTCGCGGCCATGCTCGTAGAGCCGCTTGCGTCCTCTGTGGAGAAGCACTCTAGGGAACCTCGGCCGGGTAGGCGTGTGAACCAAAGCCTGAGGTCAACGCATGATATGTGCCTCCTGTTCTCCGACTGGACTGTAACCACCCTTCTGTCGGTGAGCACCAGCTCCCTCCCATCCCCCCTAACATGATCCCACACGCCCTGGGCAATCGCTTCGGCAAGGGTGGTCTTCCCGTGGAAGGCAGGGCCGAGCACCAGGGTAAGGCCCCGGGGCAGGGCCATCCCCTCCACGCTGCCCAGCCGCGT
>JALTXS010000100.1 GCA_027048265.1 Desulfurococcales archaeon | reverse complement strand
AAGACCCTCCCCCAAGCGTCGCGGGCGAAGACTATAAGCGTGTTTGCATGTGCCTTCTCCGCCACGCGGAGAAGCTTCTCTGCGTCAATCTCCTCCGACCGGTAGCCGAAGGGGTCTTCAAGGTTGAACTGTAAGGCTCTTATGTGACTGGGAAGAACCATGGGGTTACACCCCACTATTACCAAAAATTATCGTCTTGGCTCCTATTATTTCCGCCCACCACGAACAGAGAGGAGCTATACAAGGTCATCAAAGCTTAGGACGCTAACACGGTTCCGCGCGGCCTCCGACAGCCTACTATCCTCTGTCACGAGGGCGAGGCCCATCCTTTCCGCCACCACCACGTAGGAGGCGTCATATACGCTAATCCTGTGGGACAGCGCGTATTCCAGTACCTCCCTCTCCAGGCCAATGGGGGCTAGGACCTCCATCTGGCCCATAACCTCGGAGAGTATCTCCTGAAGGAAAAGCGCCTCCTCGATACTAAGGCTTCCTACAAGTCGCGCCTCCTTCCAGAGGGCGTTGAGAACCTCGTAGGGGGTTAGCCACTGTATGGCCTGCCCCGCCAGGGGTTCGAGCCTGCCTAGCTTGAGGGCCTTCACCAGGCTTGACGAGTCTACGAGTAGCCTGGGCCTCATAATCCCCTTTCCCTATCCTCCCTTATGTGAGACACCATCCTGTCCAGGTCTAGCTTTTCCAGGAGCCCCTTTCTTTCAGTAAGCCTCTTCTCGACCAGGGCCAGCCTCCTCCTCCGCACCTCCCTCTCCAGACTCTCCCTTATGAGCTGGGAAAGGTTTATGTTAAGCCGGCGGGCCTCCTCGACGAGCTCCTTCCTCACCTTCGCGGATACCGTAACATAGCTACCCAATGGTCTACCACCTGGTATACCAGATTGACCAGGCCTCTAATTAACCCTTCATTCCCCAGCGTGGCCTGGGTAATACTGTGCAAACCCCGCAACGGCTGATAATGGTTGGCTAATTTAAAAAACACGCCAAGCACACATTCTGAACAAAGGGATACCCGTCCCACGGGATACAACGCCTACACCTATCCCACCTGGTGCAGGGTAATGGTCCTCCTGGCAGGCATACCAAGGTACACCCTCAGGCCCCCGCTGGTTAAGAAGAACAGCATGAAGGGCGAGTGGTACACCATTAACTTCGCCGTGGGCTGCACCCACGGGTGCATCTTCTGCTACGTCGACCACTTCCACAAGAGGTACTCCCGCGACCGGGTGGGCAGCCTCGTGCTGAGAAAGTGGGGCCAGTACTTCGCCATCCCCAACAACATTGACCAGCTGATAGCGGAGACCCCCTGGTGGAGGTGGAGGGGTAAGAACGTGTTCATGAGCAGCACCCACGACCCCTTCCTCCCCCAGCTCGCGGATACGGGGTACAGGATAGCCCGGAAGGCCCTCGCCTACGGCCTACGCCTAACCATAGCGACGCGGAGCATACTCGTCGAGCGCTACCTGCCCCGCCTAGCCGGTCACGATAACTTGACACTAATGGTAAGCATACCCACCCTAGACAAGCAGTTCTCCCGCCTCATAGAGCCCCGCGTGGCCCCGCCTAGGAGGAGGCTGAAGGTGCTGGAGAAGGCCAAGGCCCTCGGCATTAGGATTGGGGCGCTGGTGGCTCCCCTCTTCCCCCCGGTTCCCCCTAGGGAGAACCTACGCGAGGACCTGGACCGGCTTCTCTCTGAGCTAGCGCGGATTGGTGTGGACGTGGTCTACTCTGAGGCCCTCCATAGGAGGGGACTGAACATGCACTACCTTAGAGAAGTCCTTGGCGAGGAACCGCCCGTCAATCCTCTGGTCGAGGAGATGCTTATGAGCCTCTTTGTCGACCTCGCGGAGAGGCATGGGCTCGAGTATGTCTGGATACCCGAGTACTACGAGCTCGAGGAAATCCCACATGTGAGTATGAAAGGTTCTCGCATGGCTCGTGAGAAGCCCTGTTGCGTGGAGGGCAGGTGAGTTTGGGGGCTGGGGGGGTTCAGATGTTGAAGCTCATCTTCCTGAAAAGCTCCCTCATGTAACCCTCACGGGCCTCGAAGTAGCCCCCCTCAGCAGCGTAACGTTTCAGCATCCTCAGCCAGTCCCGCCTCCTGCTGTAGGGCGCCATCTCCCGGTAGGCCCTCTCCATGTCTTCTTCACTATACGTCCTATAAGATCCCTCATGTATCATGAGGTCGAGGGGGAGACGGGGCCTCGTGGGTGGGTTCTCGGCGGGAATCCCTATCGTGAGGCCGAAGAGGGGGTAGGTGTGGGGAGGTAGCTTGAGCAGGTCTATTATCCTGTCAGCCGCGTTCTGCACGGCCCCTATGAAGCATATACCGTACCCGAGGCTCTCGGCGGCTAGCGCCATGTTCTCAGCCGCCAGTGCAGCGTCTATGGCGGCGAATACGAGGAGGGAGAAGTCGTTCCTCCCCCTCCTCTCACCCCGGTACTCGAGGAGCTTCTCGACACGGTGGAGGTCGGCTAGGAATACGAAGAACTCCCCCGCCTCGGCCACGTGGGGCTGGCCTATCCACTCGCTTATAACACGCCTCTGCTCGGGCGTGGTTCTTATGGCGGTCCACAGGTGCATAGCAGCATCCGTGGGTGCCCTGAGAGCCGCCCTCATGAGGGCCTCCACGTGATTCTTGGGGAGGGATCGGGGCTCGTACTTGCGTATTGACCGGTGCTTGGCAATTGTTTCCAGGACGCTCATGCCGTCTAGCTTCTCCAGCTCCACGGGACACCACCATACAAAGACACTGGTATGGGTGTTTCCTGTTTTTTGCAATACTTTCAAAGTTAATGAGCATTACCACACCGGGAGTTCCACACACTAGCCAGAAGACTGATCTCCACCCTCTTCCAAGAGTCTGTCGGTAACCAGCTTCATCACGTAGAGCGCCTTGGACCTTCTCTCTAGGAGCTCCCTCAGCCTATCAAAAATCCTCTGAGAACGGGCCCCCTCCTCGATAGCGGTTACAATCCTGTGGAGGGAAGCGGCGTCGGGGTAGTCAACCTCCTCGGGCA
>JALTXS010000099.1 GCA_027048265.1 Desulfurococcales archaeon | reverse complement strand
AACTACGCGGTTGACAAGCAGGCCATCGTGGAGAACGTGCTCTTCGGCCTCGGAATCCCGGCAGATGCCCCCCTGCCCCCACACTTCTTCGGCTACGCAAAGCAGACTCCCTACGAGTATAACCCCGAGAAGGCCAAGCAGCTACTTGCGGAGGCGGGCTACGCTGACGGGTTCAAGATGGTGCTCCTCCACCCCACTGGCAGGTACCTGCAGGACAAGCAGGTGGCTGAGGCAATCCAGGCCTACCTGCAACAGGTAGGAATAGAGGTGGAGCTCAAGACCGGTGACTGGCCCACCTTCGTTCGCTCAGTTCTCAAGCCCCTCAACGAGACCGACTTCGACGCAGTGCTGGTAGGATGGGGTCCCCTGATAAACGACGCGCACTTCACCCTCTACGCCCAATTCCACAGCAGCCAGGCCGTGCCCAAAGGACTGGGCCTGGCCTACTACAGCAACCCCGAGGTTGACAAACTGCTAGAGCAGGCCCTCTCAGAGACAGACCCCCAGAAGCGCAAGGAGCTCTACGCCCAAGCCCAGGAGATTATATGGAAGGACGCGCCGTGGCTGTTCCTGTACACCCAGGCCAACCTGCTGGCAACCAGCAAGGCCCTTAAGGACGTGTTCATACATCCCAACGGCGAGCAGTTCTTCTTCTGGGACTCCTACTTCGAGTAAACTCCCAAACCAAGTTTTTTTTACCAACAAACGTGGCCAATTTCCCACGCCTAATCCTAGATATTCCTATCAGCTGAGCCTTCTAAAGGAACATGGTATGGGTGTGTGGACTTATTGTCGCGGGACAGGGAAAGCCTAGGCGGTAACAGGCAACTGCTGGGAACGGGCATACTGCTTCTCGCAACCTTTCTCTGGGGCTCCAGTTTCCCGGTCATAAAGATTGTTATGGAGAGCCTGGACAGCCTCACCTACACTTGGGTGAGGAGCCTCCTATCGCTCCTAGTCCTCTCACCTCTCATCGTCCTGAGATTAGCGAGGGGAGAGCTGGATTCCATTGCTTTAAAGGGGGGGTTGGTCGCTGGCGTAGCATACACTCTGGGGCTATGGCTGCAGGGCTTGGGAACCAAGTACACGACTGCTAGCAACTCTGGCTTCATAACTGGTCTCCATATGGTCTTCGTGCACCTATACGTCGCACTGGTATCTCGAAGATACCCGCCTAGCCTAGCCCTAGGCCTCATAATGGCCGTGGTGGGAGTCTATCTCCTGACCAGCCCCTCCACGGGGTTCAACAAGGGGGACGCCCTTGTCCTCGCGGGTGCCCTCTTCTGGGCGGCCCAGGTCATAGTGGTGGACAAGTATAGTGAGAGGGACATACCCCAGTTCCTAGCAGCACAGTTCCTGGTGAGCGTTGGCTTTGTGGTGCCAGATGCTATTATGGACGGGGTTGAGCTACCTGGGGTCAAGGAACTTGCGCTTCTAGCGTACCTTGCCCTGGTAACAGGCGTGGGTGCCTTCGGGCTACAGGTTCTGGGGCAGAGGTTCCTAGGCCCCGCTGCGAGCACCATAGTGTACCAGATGGAGCCCGTCTTCGCGGCCCTTCTCTCCTACATGGTCCTGGGCGAGACCATGACCCTGGGGCAGGCAATGGGAGGGGCCCTCATACTTGTAGCCATGTTTATCGCGGGGAGGGGTGATGTGAAGAAGCTAGACACCCGCCCCGGCTCCTAGACCCTCGAGCGCTCTCCTAACGCTAACTTCCACGACCTCCCGGGCCCGGGGGCCCAGGGGCTCGCCGTAGACCCTCCGAGTGAGCCTGCAGAAGGAGCACTCGTCGCCCGAGGAGGGCATTCCGCACACCTTGCATTTTCCAAGCTTCTCGCCGTTATCCCGGGACTGGGGTGAGTCCTTGAGGAGGGTCTTCAGTAGCCTGAGCTTGGTCCCTGGGCTTTTTTCCTCGAGGCGGTTCACGTACTCCTTGTTGATGTCCTCCAGCGACTCCCTAGGACGGAAGGGGCACTCGTCGTGGGTGAAGGGGGCTCCTGAGGCCAGGGCGTATAGGAGGGTCTCCCTCTCATACACCTCCACGAGGGGCCTTATCCGGGCTGCGAGGAGCCCGGGAACGCTTGGACTTGAGGGCCCGAGTTTGGCTGAGTACTCCTCGAGGCCCATGAGCTTGTTCTTGAGCAGATATGCCAGCGTGTCGTCGAGGTTGTGACCCATTGCTACCTTCTCGGCACCCAGTATGAGGGCGGCGAGGTTGGTGAGGTACCTTTTCACCATGCCACAGACGCTGCACTCGGGCCTGCGTGCCTTTCGGGCGAGCTGGGGGATCCCGTCTCCGTTGAATATGTCCCTGACCCTTACCACTACCAGCGGGAGGCCGGTTCTACGCGAGAGCTTCTCCACCGCCCTCCTCTGCTCTTCAGAGTAATCCCCCAGTCCAAGGTCAATGTGGAAAAGGAAGGGCCTAACCTGTAGGCGCCCTGCTATCCGGGAGAACACGTGTGCGAGGGAGACGCTGTCCTTCCCACCGCTTACCGCGAGGAGCACCCTTTCCCCGGGTTTTAGGAGGCCGTGCTTGGATATTGTTGACTCCACCTTGCGGGTGAAGAACTCTAGAAAATGCTCCCTACAAAGCCTGAGCCTAGCGTAGCGGAGCTCCGCAATAGCGGGCCGGCCGCAGATGCTGCACCTAGCCACCGCTGACAGCCCTCATAACTACGACCTCGTCATCCTCGCCCACGACCTCGTCGCTGGTCGCTATGTTGCCGTTCTTGAGGACCACGACCATCTCCAGGGGGAGGCCAAGCTTCCTCACTATGGCTTCTACTCTTGCCCTTTTCTCGTCCATTTCCACCACCCTGTTCTCGGGCATCAGCTTCACCTTTAGTGCCAAGGACCTTCTCCCTCCGCGCCAAATCCTGTGATGAGTATCTTCGCTCCCTCCAGTGTTTCGGTTAATTGATTGTCCAAGACTATTGCCTGTTTTGTAGTTTGCGTGGTCTGGTTATTCTAGATATTGTATTTATCACCCAACGTGAGCTTAGGTGGGAAAAGTGTAGGTGGCCAGCGTATCGCCGTTTTGCCCCAAGTAATGGTTATATTCAAG
>JALTXS010000098.1 GCA_027048265.1 Desulfurococcales archaeon | reverse complement strand
GTACAAGCTCGTAGAACCCCACTACCCCGACCTCGCCCGAGGCCAAAGGCCCCCAGGCCTCAACAGGGCCTACCAGGCCCTGCTGGCGGAGGAGTGGGAGCGCACCTCCCAGCAGGACGCCGCAGCCCGGGCCCGGGTGGAGCTTGGCGTGGAGCCCCAGGAGCAGGGCCTCCTCATGCACAGGGGCGTGGAGGTGGACTGGCTCCTAATAGACCACACAAACAAAACCCTGGTCCCCGTGGAGGCGAAGTGGAGCGACCTCACCGCCCAGGAAGCCCAGAGCGTGGCGAGGAGCCTCGTCAACCGTACCCTGATGGGCCTCCCACGGAGAATGGCCTCCGACTACGAGGTCAAGCCCATGATATACGCGCGGAGCTGCAGGAACTGCACCAGCGTGGGCGCAACCGTGGTTGAGCTGGCCGACCTCCCCTGGAGCGAGTGCAGGGTGCTACACGCGTAAACACTCCACTCTTGAGGGAGGATGAGTAAAGACCAGAAGTAGCAAGTGGGTGAAGGAGCCCAGGCCGCCCGGGGGGCCTTATGAGCCCCGCGGGCTACCTGGCTGCCCTACCCCGCTGTGTTTCCCCGCCACTTAGAAAATTTGCTAGCAAGGGTTTATAGGCCTTTAGGCCCGGGAGAGGGTTTATCTCCCAGAGTATGACACAAGAGTGTTTGGAGGAGAGGCTTGCGGGACGAGGAGGAGTACACACGCTGGATGAAATCCGCCCAGGCCACCCTGGCGTCAGCGAGGAGCGATGCCAGGGAGGGATTCCACAACTGGGCCTGCTTCAAAGCCCAGCAGGCGGCAGAGCTTGCCCTCAAGGCCCTCTCATGGGGCCTGGGGGTTCCCGTGAGGGGCCATAGCGTGTCCCGCATGCTCAGAGAGCTGGCTGAGGCGACGGGGAGTCCCATAGAAGAGCTCGGTGACTGCGCACGTTTCTTGGACTCCCTCTACATACCCACACGCTATGCCGACGCCTGGTCGGAGGGCTCCCCCCAGGACTACTATGGGGAGCAGGAGTCGCGAAGGGCAATACAATGCGCTGAAAAACTCTTAGAGTGGGTGAAGGGGATTTGGAGGTCCCTGCAATAGCCCGGAGGAAGGCCGAGAGAACGCGGGTACTGGAAGAGGCGCGGGCCTGGGCCCGGGGCCTCCAGGGGCCCGTGACGGTGGTTCTCATAGGCAGCTACGCCCGGGGGGACTTCAACGAGGGAAGCGATGTCGACCTCCTCATCATATCGGATAGGTTCGAGGGCATGAAGCCGCACGAGAGGATAATGGAGCTGAATGCCCCCCCAGGCTACGAGCCCATACCCCTGACAACGAGGGAGTTCCAATGGGGCCTGGAGAAGCGCAAGCCCCACGCGGTGGAGGCCCTCAAGAGGGGTGTGGTTCTCAGGGACGACCTGGGCCTTTTCACACACGGGGCCCGCTAGTCCACCTCGTCCACCAGGCCCTCCTTCTCCAGTGCATCCACTATACGGTATACCAAGGCCCTAACCTTGTCAAGGGGAAGCTCAAGCTCGTAGGCCGCAAGCCTGGCAACGTCCTCGACCCCCCGGGTACCGTCGAGGAGGTTCCACACATAGTAGACCTCGGGCCCCACCTCGTAGACGCTGTCCTCACCCAGCATTATGAGGTAGTTGTCCCCACTCATTCCAATCACCACGCCCTTCCTACGGTAGAGAGGCAACCCTAGGTCACCCCGTTTATCCTCTTCTTGCCAGGAGGGCGGTGAGGAGTCCCACCAACGCCAAGAGCAGCATCACGGGCATCCACCCGTTCAGCGAACCCGAGGGTGGAGACAGGGTCTCCGTAACAGTTACTGTGGAGGTCTCTGTAACCGTAACCGTAGAGAAACCCTTAGTGGGCAGGCCCCCTTGCGTGAGTTGGGTTGCCGTCACAGTTAGGGTTATTGTCTTCTCCCCGCTCGGAGAACCCTCGCCTTGGTCGACCGTTGTGGTTAGAGTCCGGGTGACTGTCTCCTTCCTCACCAGGGTTTCTGTGTGGACTATGGTCTCCCTGAGTGTCAGGGTCTCGGTCACGGTGCTTGTCGTTTCCCTTAAGAGGGTCTTCGTAACTGTGGAGGTTGTCGTCTCCCTAAGGGTCTCTGTGACAGTAACCGTGGCCAGCGGGGCCCCTCCTCCCTCCTCACCTCCAGCGGGTCCCTGGTACTCTAGGACGAGCCTCACCGTCACTGGGGCGTTCCCCGTGTTCACGAGGCTCAGCACCGTATCATTTCTCACCACGAACTCCCCGGGGTTGACAATGGACAGGCCCTCCCCCAGGTAGGTCACCCCCAGGCTCACCACACCACCCCCGCCCTCAAGGGTTGCACGGTAGCGCCCGGGTTCCAGGAGGGGCCTTAGGTACTGTGCGGCGTTTGAGTCAACGGTTACCAGGGTGCTTGTATCTTGGAGGGGGTGGGCCCGGGGGTATAGTACTTGGGTCTTGTTGCTGGTCTCATACACGAACCCCTGGGGTAGGCTGTGGAGGAACTCCTCTAGGTAGTCCTTGACCCTCTGCGATTCCCGGGGATCGGGCGTGGAGTAGAAGTCCCTGATAACCCCGATTCCCTTCTCCTGGAAGAGCCAGATGAAGAAGGGCGTGTAGTCGTAGAGCCTGTCATAGTAGTAATCGTAGCTTTCCAAGCTAAACCTGAAGGGGTCCACCGTGTAGAGGGCTCCCGAGAAGTAGTCCACAATGTTCTCAGCCATACGGCTCATGATGGTAAGGGTAGTGTTGTCCCCCCTCGTCACGTAGGCGTCGAGGAACCCCTCGTAGAAGTACTCCACCGCCGACGCGCTGCTCTCGTCAATCCAAGCCGAGGATCTCTCCACATCCTCGTCCAGGTACACGTACTCCCTCAGCGCCGCCTGCACGGCGTGGAAGAGCTCGTGCACCACCGTCATACGCGCTTCCCTCTCATACACGTGGGGAATACTGCTCCGGTTATTCGGGTTTCCCGGCTCCTCGTAGAAGCCCAGCTTAAACCATTCAATACAAGCCTCCGACACCCTAAGCGTATCAGGGTAGTAGCGGTACGAGGGGAAGGTGAGCCCCGCCAACACCCCCACCTCCC
>JALTXS010000097.1 GCA_027048265.1 Desulfurococcales archaeon | reverse complement strand
ATAGGTCCAGCTCCCCCGGGGCCATGCCCAGCTCTTCGGCTAGCTTCTTCACAACAGCCTCTATCTCCAGGTAACGCCTCGGCGTGAGGCTTCGGGGCCTCCTGACAATACCGTGCTTGTCCAGCACATCCAGGACGTGGTAGTCCAGGATGGCCACGTCAAGGTGGCCCGTATTCCTCAGGAAATGGCTGGCCTCCTTGTAACCGATTCCCTTAACATTAGCCGCCAGCCACTGCCTCATAGCCTGGGTTCTCCCCCCTCGCTTCACCATCTCGTAGATGACCCGGGCCTTGGGCCGCGCCATGACAATGTACCTGGCCCGGGCCTCTGGGAAGCGGTGGCCCAGCTCCCTGAGCCTCCGGGCCAGCTCCTCCTCAGGCATTTCCAGGAAGGCCCGGTGGCCTAGCGTCTCCTGGATCCTTATACCTCCCTCTGCACTGTAGTTGGCCGTCAGTATGCAGAAGGCGAGCTCGCTGAAGACCCTCTCCATGCCTTGTTGGGGGACCCTCCGGAACTCCTCAATCCTCTGCCTCACCAGGTCCCCCACATCACCCCTGCTAAGGGTGGCTACCCTGTGCTTCAGCTTCTCCCATTCCCCCGGCGGTTTCCAGCTGGCCATTTCAACCTTTTACCTCCAACCAGGTGGAGTTGCGGCAACCTTTATAACCATGCCTGGGTAAACACTGGTCATGGAAAACATGGTAGGAGGAGATGGTCATGCCCAGCCACGGCTCGCTTACGAAGGCCGGGAAGGTAAGGGCCCAGACGCCCAAGATAGAGCCCAAGGGTCGCAAAAACAGGCCCCCGCGCACACGTAACAGGCTAGAGTATGTCGTGAGGGTCCTCAATCCCAAGCCCGAGCAGAACAGGCGCTTCAGGCGCTGAGTTTTCTTCCAGCCCCATGCTTCTCCCACCTAGAAGCCCGTTGCAAGCCCCCTTCTCTGGAACCGTCTATCCTCCATACTTCTACCACCAATGCCTTCCTCTAGCCCCGTTTCCTCCCACCTACTGGGCTTGTAGACCCGCCGGCCCAGCTTCACCACCCTTCCCCTGACTATCCGGTCCCCCTCAATCTCAGTAACCACTACTTTTGCCCTCCTTCCAAGGGGGTTCCTCCCCCGGGGATGCCGGGGGGGCTCAAGAACTATCACGGGTCCATGCTTCAGGGGATAGGCGATGAGATCTCTTCCCCTCTTTCCAACTATCAAGACGTTGAGCCTTGCTCCTGCCAGGCTCTCCTTGGCCCTCTTGTTGAAGTCTCTCACCCTCTCAATGAGTGCCTTGTTCCACGGGTCATTAGGGTCGCCGGGCTCCAGGTCCTCATAGGCGGTCGAGGGCAGGGGGGTGAAGCGGTATAGGGTTATCTTCTCGACTCCCATTTTCTCCAGCTCCCCCACGAGGCCAAGCGTCTTCCTTATGCTCTCCCCGTCCTGTCCGGGGAGGCCGTATATAAGGTACACGTAGGGCCTGAGCCCATTCTCCCTCAGCAGCCTTACTGCCCTGAGGGCGGTTCTGAGGTCGCCAGGTCTGGCCATGGCTTCCAAGAGCCTCTCGTCCCCCGTCTCCAGGCCCATGTGGATGGGGGTCCCCTCAAGGTAATAGCCCAGAAGCCGGGCGGCCTCGGGGGTGACCGTTGTGGGCTTCGTGTTCTCCGCCATTAGCACTACTTCCCCAGAGGCCACCTCGGGTATCCTGTAGAGCTCCTTGAACAGGCTCTCCAGGGCATCGAGGTTGGGGGGAGGCTCCTCTGGGTCGGTAGCCCAACCGGTGGGGAAGAGATTCTCCCTACCATAGTCGAGGATATCGGGCCCGCTGAGCACTATCCTCCTCACACCCGCCTCCACAAGTCCCCTTACCTCCCGGACAACCCTCTCCACTCCCATACTACGGCTGGGCCCCCACAGGGCCACCACACTGCAATATGCACACCCTGGCCGGGGCCTCACCCTCACCCCAGGGGCAGGAGGCCGGGGGACCCTGACGTTACTGCAGCCTCGGACGACCTCTACGTAGACCCTCATGAACCAGTAGCCCGGATAGTCTTTGATAACCTGTGTCGAGGCCCAGTAGTGCGAGAGCTCCTCGCCCGAGAGGCGGGGGCGGGGACCTGTATAAGTGACCTTCCCCCGTTCCCTGAAGGCTATCCCACGGACCCCCTCTAGCTCCTCGGGGTCCAGTTTCTCCTGGGGGAATCCCGTTGAGAGGAGCTCGTCCAACGTCGCCTCGGCTTCCCCCACGACAACCAGGTCGGCCCCCAGCTCCAGCATCCTCTCGGCATCTTGGGTCATGGGCCCTCCTGCGACCACCACTCCCCGCGAGTGCCTGCGCCAGAGCCTTATGGCCCTCGCGGCGCCCATGAGGTCACTGCTCATCCCGCTTATGAAGAGGGAGGAGTATCCCCGTGATACCCGGGGGTTTTCAAAGAAGAGCTCGCCGGGAACAACCCTTGGTGTCAAACCATGCTTCTCGAGGACCCCGGCTATCGTCCGGGGACCTGCTCCTAGGACATCTATAGTGGAGAGCCTCTTCCCCGGGCCCCGTGCCAGCATGTCTATTATGAGTACCTGGTCTGTCATTGTTCTCTCCTTATTCTCAAGCTGGTTCTTGGTTATGCTATACTATATATCCCGCGGAGGGGCTGTATAAGACTGATGCACACCCGCCCCATGGGGGGTGCCCTGGTCTGTGAGGTGCACAAGGAGGTCCCTCAGAGGGTTCTTGGCGGCCGGTGTGCCCGTTGCCTTCGGTTTTGGGAGCTTCCTCACCCTCCTCTACATTTACGGGAAGCTCTTCTACACAGAGCTCCTTGGCACCGGGTTCGTCGGTAGCGTCGCCAGGTATGTTATTGCGGGTGCACTTCTGGGCCTCTGGCTAGTCTCCTGGATGAGGGTAACGAGGAGCTGGAAGCGGTTCCTGCTCAGGAGGCAGGGTCTCCTAGGGTAACGAGTAACCGGGGAGGGTCAGGGGCTACCATCGTCTTCACAGCCCCAGAGGCGGCTCAGAGTATCCCCCGTGCTCATCACTCCCTCTTCATCTTCACCCTCATGCCTTGGTAGCGACCCATGGCTCTCGAGTAGAATCGATCTCCTGATTGTATTAAAGAAGTAGGTGTTTTTCCGAAGGCTTGAGCCACCCACA
>JALTXS010000096.1 GCA_027048265.1 Desulfurococcales archaeon | reverse complement strand
GCGGGGGTTGTTGAGCAGCCTCGCAGGATACTGGAGGCCCGGGGGCTGAGGATTAGGGAGCCCCAGCTGAGCGGGGTCAACACCTACTGCTGCGGAGGCCCCATAGAGGGCCTCGCCCCCAGGCTCTCTAGGAAAATCGCTGAGACCCGCCTATCCCAGCTCGAGAGGACCTCCAAGACTATCGTGACCCTCTGCCCCATCTGCAACGCCAACCTAAGGGCTGCTGCAAGGGGGCGTAGTGATTTGAGGATAGTGGACCTGGCCGAGCTCATGGGGAACGCCTAGCCGGGGCCCAATTGCTGGTTCACGCTTTTCAGAGGGGATCACTTCACCCTTATCCAATGCCTGCCCGCTTCCCTGAGCATGGTGAGGCCCTCTAGCTTCTCCCGCATTTCCTCCGGTGTGAGGGTCACGGCCTCTACGCTGTATTCTATGCCCTCCTCCCACGCTGCCCTGTAGACGAGTTCGAGCCGGTCTAGGTACTTCATCCCCTCGAAGCCCCTTGACACAATAACTATGTCCAGGTCACTCTCCTCCAGGTAGTCTCCCCTTGCCCTGCTTCCGAAAACATAGGCCTCCTCAACCTTGAGGCCCCTGGATTCGAGTGCCTTCACGAGCCTGCGGGCCTCCTCGAGGGCCCGTGGGTCAGGGCCCCTTTCCCTCGAGTATTCTTTTAGCAAGCGTCACCACCTCCCTTGCAACCCTAACAGCCTTCTCCGCCTCCTGGGGGTCCACGCTCTCCCACGGCGGGCCGTTGGCGGCGTCGGGGTACTTGGTAACAGTGTAGTACTTGCTGAGAGAAGCCATCTGTGCCTCCCTGTCCCCCCCGCCAAAATCCAGCCCCGCTGACTTGAGCTCCCTTATCATATCCCCTATGGTGTGGCTTCTCGGTGGCTCTTTCTTAAGCACTTCCGGGTACAGTGCCTTTAGTGCTTTCTCAGCAGCTTGGTGGGCGAAGAAGGCTGCGCGATACCACTTCTCTTCAACGAGCATATCCTCGGCATCAGCCAGGTCCCGGCGGGCCATCTCCAGCCAGAGTATGCTCTCTCGGCGAGCCACGCTCCTAACCCTTAGACCCGGTTGTTGTAAGTGAGGAATTGCTTCATTGAGCCGGGTATAACCTGTCGCGGTGCCTCCTAATTATAGGATATGTGCATAATGCTATATATTTCCCGATAGGAGGCAGGAGGGCTAGAGGAGGAGCCCCAGAGCCAGGCAGAGCAGCGGCACAGTAGCAAATCCAGCGCCCCACAGGGGGTCTCCCAAGCTCTCAACACGCGTGCGAGGGCCAGTCCTGTAGCCCCGGGTGTAAAGGGAGAGCGCCAGTCCCTCCGCCCTTCTAAGGGCGAGGAGGGTTGAGGGGACAAGGGTGTGGTACAGGGGCTTTCCCAGGAGACCCTGCGCTGATATGGCCTCGGTGACATCGTTGACCGTCAGGGGGAGGCTCCGGTAGAAGAGTACCACGAAGTCATGGGCTTTGCCGAAACGCGCCAGGAGACCCGCCAGTGCTAGGGGGCTTGTGGAGGCGAATACCAGGAGGCTTGACAGCGAGAGGCCGAGGGTCCGCCAAGCAAGCGTGGCGCTCCTCAGCCCCCACTCCAGGCTAAGGGGGGGATGGGGGGTAAGGAACATGCTCGCAACCCCCACGAAGGCTGTGGGGATGAGGGAGAGCAGGAGACCGCCCCCAACCACGGGACGGGGAGAGGTGATGGCCAGGAACAGTACAGCTGGTGCCAGGGAGAGGGCCTGGGGGACGTCGAGGACAAGGAACCCCAGCCAAAGCACGAGCAAGCCGAGAAGCTTGCCCCCCACGTGCGCTTTGTTCAGGGGGGTCCCCATGGAGTGGTAGGAGACCGCGAGCCTCACCCTCACGAGTACGAGACCCACAACTTTGGAGACTAGGCTCATCCCTCGACCACACCCCCCGCCTCGACCCTAAGAACCTTATCAGCCACGCCGACAACCCTGGGGTCATGGCTAGCGACGACCACCGCGTACCCTGCTTCCCCCACGAGCCCGCGGAGCACATCAAGCACTAGCCTTGCCCATCCCTCGTCGAGTGCAAAGGTGGGCTCATCCAGCAGGAGGAGGCCCCCCCGGGACAGGGCGATTACTAGGGAAAGGGCGGCCAGCTGGAGCTGGCCCCGGCTCAGCGTCATCACGGGAGCATCTACAACCTCGGGGGGCAGGCCTAGGGGAGGCTCCCTCCCGGGCCCCAGCTCCTCCCTAAGGCTCCCCCGGCTGAAGACAAGAAGGGGCTCGCTGGGCAGGTAACCGGGAGCCTCACCTCTCCAGACTCTCCCCCTGAGGGGCTTCAGGGCACCGGCTATTGTTTTTAGTAGTGTGGTCTTCCCCCCGCCGTTGGGTCCCACCAGTGCTGTGAGCTCCCCCCGGCGTACCTCCAGCCCCACCCCCCGGAGAACGGGGGGCCTCCCCGGGTACCCTAGGTCTGCATCCTCTATCCTAGCGACGACCTCACCGGCCTCCCCCCTGTGCTGGGGGAGGCTGTCTAGTAGTCTCTCCAACTGCTCGGCCGGGGGAAGCGTCTTCTCCAGCTTGTCCTGGAGCCACCGCCTCCAGCCCCCGCTGCACTCCTCCACTGTGACATCCACACAGTAGACCCTGTCAGCCTCCTCAGCCAGGCGGGGATCGTGGCCCGCCACCACTATCCCGAGGCCCCCGCCCCGGAGCTCCTCCAAGGCGTTGGCAAGGGCCCTCTTGGAGGCCTCGTCCAAGTGGCTGGTGGGCTCATCAAGTAGAAGCGCCTGGGGCCTGGAGGTTAGAAGCCCAGCTATCCCCGCCCTTTGGAGAAGACCCGTGCTAAGAAGGCTGGTGGGCTCGTCCCTTATGCCCCATAGCCCCATGGCCTCGAGGGCGTCCTTGGCTAGTTTTAGTGCTGCCTCGCGGGGCTCTCCCCTGATAACTGGGGCGAGGAGGGCCTCGTGGAGGGGGGTCAGCCCCACCACCTGGACCTCGGGGTCAGGCTGTAGGAGGGAGGAGAAGCTCCTGAGAAGGGGGTCCCCCGGCCTTACCTCTCCATAATTCTCTACGAATACCCTGCCTGATACGCGTGCCTCCTGGAACCCGGGCAGGACCCCGGCTATTGTTTTTAGTAGTGTGGTCTTCCCCCCGCCGTTGGGTCCCACCAGTG
>JALTXS010000095.1 GCA_027048265.1 Desulfurococcales archaeon | reverse complement strand
CTGAATATATCATCCCTGCTATGCGACAAGTACTGGTTAATCTGAGGCATGTTATAAAATCTTCCTCCCAAGGAGAGAAGTCTTAAAGGAAACAGCATTACGTCTGCGACTACGGGTCGTTTTTATGACTTTCCTGAAAAAGGTTCTTGTTCTTGGCTGTTTTATCTTCGGCGTCGCGCTAGTATGTACTTTGTGGTTCCGAACCTCCTTATGTTGAATCCACTTTTTCTTAGCAAGTTGATAACATCCCTGGGTCGTCTTGATACCTCTATGACAAGGTATTCCACCTTGCCCAGTGTCTTCATCATGCCTTCTAGGGCCTCGTATTCCGCCCCTTCTATGTCTATCTTTACTAGCCTTATACGGTCTTGTTCTTCTAGGATGTTGTCAAGTCTATCGCACTCTACTCTGAGCACTGTTCCCGTGTTAGGATGTGCGAAAATTGTAGCTAGCCCGTAGAAGCCCCGGGGCACAACTATGGGTATTATGGCCCTCTCGTGCCATGCGCACTTGTTCACAACACGAACCCTATGCTCTAGTTGGTTAAGCCTCAGATTGAGAATTAGCATGGCCACGTTGTGGGGCAGGGGCTCCACGGAGACGATGTAAGCCCCCTTCTGGGCCGCTAAGAGGGTGTAATAGCCCACATTGGCTCCAACATCCACAAAGACGTCGCCTCGTCTTAAAGAAGTCCTTATGAACCTGTCAATAGGGCCTTCCCGTAATGGGGTGAGATAGTAGAAGTCCTCCGTGCCGCCCCGGACAAACACGGTGAGCCCCGACGGCTTTAGGCGGTAGAGACCCGATGCTGCCAGCTGGGGGTTGCTAGGACCCATGCTCAGCAGACGGATTAGGTCCACGGGTGCAGAGAGTATGAGGCTTAATGCGCTTTTTAGGGTAAGAGGCTTGAATGACTTTAACACCTTGAGCCATAGGAGGGTGCGTGACACTAGCTTCAGGGCTTTGTTTTGGCTCATGAGACTCGACCTTCTTCACACGTGTAGTAAAGGGGGTTTCAAGTCAACCGGGGGGTCCTACTATTATATGAATAGTGACGCGACTCGATTGTATGGTGGGAGGATTGTAGAGTGAAGCGGGATTCCTAATTGGGGGATGATTAACCAGTGCTGATTGTGGTGCATTGCCTTGAGGAAGCTCTATGTCTACATTAATATGTATTGTTCAGACAATTTTAAATAAACAGATCTATAGCAGGGAACAAATCCTGTACTTTTAATACATGTAATACATGTACCCGGGAGGCTGTATAGGAGCCTTTGGTTCCTTAATATTATGGTCATGGGAACGGTAAATGGAGTATGACGAGAAGGTTGTAACAGGGGATTTGTAGAGGATGTCGATTGGGTAAGAGGGGGTTTTAAGGGATAGGGCGGCCCTGTTTCGGAGGCGTTTTTGGTTTATGGACTCCGTTTTTAGGTGCGATTGTTCGTAGGGTATTATATTGGCTACCTCTAGTGTTCATAAGGTATAAATGAGCAGTGGTGTAAGTTCATTTTAGGTCGGGACGGTTCCTTATATGTCACAGAAACACTCAGGGTGGTTTGCTGTGTATAAGGTTGTTAGGGTAAGGTATGAGGAGGGGGTTCTCAAGCCTCTCGAGCCCTTAGATTTGGAGGAGGGTGAAGTTCTGGTCGTCTCTATTAGGAAGCCGGTGGAGGAGCTTTTCGGGGTCCTTAGGAAGAGGAACCCCCGTGTCAAGCCAGAGGATGTTGAGAGAGTTATAGAGGAGGTGGAGGTTGAGGGTCCTCTATGACTCTAACGTTCTGATAAGGTACCTTGCTGGTGATGAGACTGCGAAGGACCTTGTAGACAAAGTGGTTAGCGGGGAATGGGAAGGATACATCACAGGCACGATAGCCAGCGAGGTTGTATACGTTTACCTAAGGCTCTCACTAGGGGTATCCAGATACGAGCTCAGGGGCCTCATTACTAGGCAGGATGATAGAGTTAAGAGCCTTTTAGAGGAGGATGTGAAGCCCCTCCTAACGCTCTTCGACCTGGTAATGGTGGAGGCGGATTTAGACGAACTTTTAGATATTATTGAAAATCATGGCCTACTACCCAATGATGCGTTAATAGCAGCAGCTGCGCTTAAACAGGGTATAGGAACCATTGCCACCTTTGACGAGGACTTCAAACGGGTACCATGGCTAAAAGTGGTCCCATAGCCATTATACTTAGTCCCAATGAGGTGTGGGGGTATTTCAGTTTAAATTATCTCTATGTTGGCGTACTCCGTATGGTTTTTGGTGGGAGTGCCTAATAGCTGTGGGGTGTTTAGGCCGTTTTACTTTGCCTTCTTAGCCAGTGTCTTGTCTGCCGTCACGAATAGTTTGGCGTTTACTCTTCGGGCTGAAACAATCTGCACCGCATCAGCGACATAGAGGTGGTGTTTTAGCACCATTTCAATAGAGTCCTTTATAACGATGAGGTTGATAGGCACAAGTCTGAGCCTTCTTAGGCGAGTGAGCGTTCTTATCCCCCCCAAGTTGAGTCTGGAGGCGGGCTCCACGGGTTGGCTCTTATGTGGTTTTAAGGTATTTGTCGAACACTCCAGCGGCCTCCCCCAGGTTCCACTGTGAGAAGGCCAGGGTCCTCATCCCGTGTATGCGTTCTCGAAGAGGCTATTATTAACCTGGCTTCCGGCTTCCTCTACGTATTCTCTTGGTACGATTAATGGTATCGGGGTAGGAGAGCTTATTCTCACCAGCTATTTAGGAGCCTCGCCTCTCTTTCCCTCCTCAGCTCCCTAATGAGTTGAGCAGAGTCCAGGCCCTGGGGGCGTGTCTTGGGCACCTCATTGGGGGTGGTGGGGTCCAGGGGGCCTAGGCCGAGTTCCCGGACAAGGTCTTCGAGCCACTGGGTTGTGATAAGGTGTTCGAGGCATTCCTCAAACATTCTACTTAGGCTAGTACCTTGCTCCATCGCGAGCCTCTTGGCCTCCTCTAGAAGGTCCTCCCTTATGCTAAGTGTGAGCTTCTTTTTATCGCTCAAGCCCCTCCACCAATACATGTATCTACATAGGGAAGCATAAAAGCACTAATAACACCAACTTGGCCACTAACCTGACCCGGGAGGTAAACGCTTAGCCTCGGAAAGGAGAATAGGTAGGGAGCCAACCCGTTGAGGGAGAATTGGCATTGGGTTACGTGTATTACCTTACTGTTATTCATTGGGTTAGGGACAGGGTGTAATGTTTCGCTTTTTGCTAATAATGTGGCCAACGCTCTAGGACTTGACTTTGGCCGTGAAGGCATAGTTTGTTTGACGGAGTAATGAAATACAGTGCTCCATACTATTATGCGGGTATATGGGGGGCGAAGTCGGCATCAACGAGGGTGCACACTGTTAGGCTTGCACTCGCCCGCAAGCAGGTCCCGGGAGGAGCTCATTGTCTTGTTGGGTTCCTTTTCAGAATCTTTCTCAGCATATTAGCTGTAATAGCAAGGGCTGCTATGGAGGCTGCGGTTCCCCATGCAACTTGTAGCAGGAGGAATGCCTTGAGGGCCTGGGCTCCCCAGCCCCTGAGGACCGCCGCCCTTATGGGCATCTCGAAGAGGGCCACGTAGCTTGCTATGAGGCCGAGGGAGTTTCGATGAAGATATAGAACCGTGGGGAACAACAGGCCTAGGAAGATGATGTCGTCAGGCTTCCAGTCGCCTGTGAGCAGGGGGGCGTTGTAGAGTAGGATGAATAGTAGCTGAACCAGGGACAGGCTCCATGGGCCAAGCCGCTGGGAGAGGCAGCTTAGGGGGAAGGATTGTACTAGGGAGAACCATAGGAGCCCTGCCAGGCTCCAGACCAGGGCCGCGTACAGGGGGAGCAGCTTTGAGGGCACATGGGAGAACCAGGGAGGAGCCCGGGACTCGTCGTATGCGTAGGAAATCGTTGCCTTTAACGCCGTGTCGAGGGGGTTGGAGCCCCCGAGCAACTCTACTGCTCCCAGTATGAGGAAAGGGAGGGTGAAGGACGCGGAGGAGAGCACAAGGCTCTCGCGTAGGTCCCTGAAGGTGAGACCCAGCATGCCCCGAAACGGCCCGGGGCACAGGCGCTGATGAACCATATAGGCAGCCAGGGTTAGTAGGATGAGGGTTATGGCTAGGTAGATTAGTAGGATTAGTGGGTCGGAGGAGAGGGCTGGTGAATAGTGTAGCACATAGAAGGTGGGAGCATATATGAGGGCAAAGACCACTATATAGTACAAGGTAATGGCAAGAATTCTAACCGGAGCCCGAGGACCCCGGGACAAGTTGAACACCCTTAACTAAGCCTCGACCCACCCAGGTATAAAAACACTATAGTAGCATAGTATTACCCTGCTTCTGGCGAAAGACACATTGAGAAAACCGTACATGGGGGTCGAGCCTCAACATTTGGAGGGGCATTAAACCCTCCCACCCCGGCAGAGTGCCTGGGTGGGAAGGTTTTTGTGCCTGGGCTTAGAGTGTAAACATGGGTTGCTTTGGAATGGGCATCTTTGTCGATAAGGGATATGTGACTGGTCTTGGCACGCCCTTCTTCGACAGGAGGGCAGAGGCTCAGCTGCTGGGCAAAACCATTAGTGAACGCAATATCACCGTGGTGTACG
This sequence comes from Desulfurococcales archaeon, assembly GCA_027048265.1. Taxonomy (GTDB): domain Archaea; phylum Thermoproteota; class Thermoprotei_A; order Sulfolobales; family Fervidicoccaceae; genus JALTXS01. The sequence goes on along the minus strand of JALTXS010000095.1, from coordinate 9,527 downwards.
GGCCCCGTAATGTGGGCAAGAGCGAACTGGTCAGATACTGGGGTTGGAGGCTGGCAGGGGCGAGGCTACTCGTTTTCCCCGGGGACCTGATAAGGACCCGCGAGGTCGTGGAGGGCCTGGGAGAGAGCTTGGCCGCTTGGGGTGAGAGGGTCAGGGATGCCCTTGTCACGCTTGTTAGGGAGAGAGCTGGGGAGCTGGGGCTCCTCGACCTAGTGTACTTGGTTGTCGATGCCCTGAGGGGTTTCCTCGGGGAAACTGTGGTTTTCATAGACGAGTTCCACCTCCTCCCCCGCTACGTGGGCCATCCCCGGGGCAAGGGGTACGGCGAGGCCCTGGCCGACTTGGAGGCCCTCGCCCACAGGCTGGCCAAGGGCTCGGGAGAACACCCCAAGGTCGTACTAACGGTGAGCGAGGGGTTCATAGCAAAGGTTGAGACCATCGCCCGGGTGCATGGCTACAATGTGGGGTTCTTCTTAGTAGAGCACATGGATGAGAGGCACTTTAGAGCCCTCCATGAGCACTATGCTGCGGAAAAAGGATGCGCCGTAGAATACGGGGTCATATACGGCCTGGTTGGGGGAGCCCCGGGGTATCTGCCCGAGCTCTGCAGGGGCTGGGAGGCGGTTGAGAGCCTCATCAACGTATCCAAGAACCTCCTCGAGGACAGCCTCGTGAGGCTAAGGGAGAACCTCACCCTCGATCACAGGGGCGCCTCAGCAACGGGGATAGGCAGGAGGGAGGTCATGGACATGGTTCTTAGGGTGGTTAGCGGGGTGAAGCTCCTACCCCTCGAAGAGCCCCTTCTATACAAGATAGGTCAGATGCTGACCGACTTCAACATAGTGTACCCCAAGTACAATGGCGATAACATAGAGTACAGGCCCCAACTCCCCCTATACCGCCACCTCCTGGAGATAGTAATCGGGGAAAAGGCTTCAAGTATACTAGAAATTAAGCCCAGTGAGGTTATGAAGAGGATACAAAGGCGTAATGAATGAAAAGGATAATTTCAAACCCAATAATACCAAGTAGGGTTAACCAAGTAGTCAGCACACGGCCTTATGTACCAAATAGTTGCACGCTCTAACCAGTAAGTCATAACCTGTAATTCCCAGAATAGAGGGTATAGTTCAACCGGTTCCCCTTCTAGGGAAATTTACAATATGGTGAAAGATTCCGACCAATAACGGAATACTGGTGCAGGCATCTATACCCCACCCCCAAGGCTGTGAATAGTTTTCTCCGGGGGGCCCTGCTCAGGGTCCTAGAGATTAACGTCCAGGCCAGCAGCTAGGCCGCTATCAAGCCGACGAACACAGCTACCTATCCGTGTAATGTCGACAGAATTCCGAAAGGGATAAGGTATTAACGGGGCGGGCTCCATATTTTTACCCGCTGTAGTCTTCATAGGGTTTGGAGGGATGTGTTTTGCAGGGAGATTCTAGGGGGGATTGGAGGGACAAGTCCCGCGAGTACGCGGAGATGGCGGAGGAGATGTTCGGCAACGGGTTCTACCGGGACACTTGCTACTTCTCCTATCAGGCTGTGAATAGTTTTCTCCGGGGGGCCCTGCTCAGGGTCCTGGAGATTAACGTCCAGGCCCACAACCTGGCACGGCTCTACGAGATGCTCTCAGAGGACCTGGGCTTCACCCCCAGCCCCGAGGCCCTACGGTGCCTCGAGGCCTTGAGCGAAAGACATGTGAAGGAGAGGAGGCACCGGGCCCAGATAACCGAGCTAAGCGAGGAGGAGGGCCGGAACTGCCTCGAATGCCTAAAAAAGGTTCTAGGAGAGCTAGAAGAAGCTACACATGAGAAGATAGCTTCCTAAGTTTTGTCTTACCTGATATAGGGTATGCATGCTAGAAGTGTGGTGTTTCGACCCCAATAGCTTTTAATTTAAGTACCTAAGAAAGTTTTTGCATTATATGCATTAGTTAGCTTGTGCAATATTAAAAAACACGGTTTGCAGTAATGTTGTTTTCTAGTTGTTTCGAGAGATTGAGTGAAGCAGTGCTTGAAATCTAGGTTGGGGGTTCTGTAGGTATTTGTAACTGGAATAGGGTTTTCCCATATCTGCTACTCATAGGATTTAATGTACCTGTCACTACAGATTGGGTTCCTTGGCCTTAGATAGCCTACACAGTTTCATTGTACACTAGACAATGTACAGTTAAAAGAACATGAGCTGATACTTGCAATCCTAGGAGGGTTTATGTTGTACTATTTCAAGATAGTGAAATCATGTAAAGCATCAGTTGTTCAAGTTTATCGAAAAACTATCAGAGACTAGCTAGAGGAATTCACTGAATTGTAATGTTTTGCTCAACAAAATTATGTGAGTATCAGAAGTTGCAGGTGATTCAGGACATCATTTATTTTTTACCTGGCTTTAATCTAATAACCTGGTGAGCTAATCCATGTCAGGTGAAAAAACGCTTCTTAGACGAGAAAAGAGGCTACACATAGGTAAAAAAAGGGCACTGTACCTTCCTCGCGAATTTCTAGAATTACTCGGTTTGAGCGAGGGTGACCCTGTTTATGTCAAGATTGAGGACGACCGCATAGTGATAACACGTGCCCCTGATCCCTTCCTGCTAGCTGTAAAGAGGGAAAAATGGGCCCACACCTCGGTAGACGAGTTCGAAGAGGAGAGCGAACGTGAGCAAAAAAAGTGGGGATGGTAGAACGGTATCACTCTTGCTCGACACTTCCTACCTTCTGCCAATGTTTGGCATAATAGTCAAGGATATAAACGAAGGTGTATTCTTAAAGCTCCGCAATGCTGCAATCAAGGGCATAATCTCCGTTTACTATTCGAATTTTTCGCTACTAGAAATTGTCGCAAAGATTTCTAAGGAAAAAAGCAAGGGAGGTAAGCAGATTGAACCAGATGAGGTTGAAACAGTCCTCCGCATTATCCGGGAATCGGAATATATGAACCCAGTACAACATACTGAAAGAGCATTTGCTTTAGCATATAAGCTAAGGATTTTAGGACACCAGGATCTTATTGACAACATTCTATATGCAACCGCATCAGTTGAGTCGATGTTGTTCCTTACCCTGGATAAAAAATTTAGGAGATTTATAAACAAACATAGCATAAGTGGTGCTCCCTTGGTTACTCATAATGAGCTTTTTAGTATGCTCAAGTTATGAATTAACCGTAGTCTCTACCATTACATAATATATGAAAAACCAAAATCTAACGAAACTAATAGATAATTGGAGTTTCATTAATACAGAACAGTTAAGGCAAACCAAGTTTGTCGAGCTCTGTTCTCAGCTTTTCTACCGCGTCTACTATGCTGGGGCCGTAGTGTGCTAGGGTGTCGGGGGGGAGTACTATTATCCTCCCCTCTCTGAGGGCCCGGGGCTTCTCAACGCCCCTCTCCCGCAGCATTTCGGCCACCTTTTCGGGGGTGGTTTTCTTGCCGTAGCTGGTCTCGTAGACTATGACCTCCACCTCCTCCCTGTCGAGTTCACTGGGCTGGGGCTGGATGTAGGCCTGGGGCTCCTCGTGGTACAGGTTCCTAACGCCTGCGTGGAGGAGGGCGTGGGTTATGTAGGAGAACCGTCCCACGCTCACGGGGCCGCCCAGGTCAATCTCGTAGTAGCCCGTTTGGGGCTCTCTGGGTGGGAGGGAGGCTAGCTTCCCCAACATGTCCCCTACTAGGCGGTAGCCTTCCTCGGAGGCCCCCACGATGCGGGCTATGTTGAGCACCATGTCCATGACCCCGGGCAGGGTGGTGGGGAGGGGGAAGGGGTAGACCCGATAGCCCTTCTCCGCCAGCTCCCGGGTCACTCCCAGCTGGGCCCCCGTGGTTGTTAGCACGAGGTCGGGGTGGAGCTGTTCGAGGAGCTTGTAGTTGACCCGCATGTAGCTCCCCACCTTGGGCTTCTCGCGGGCCTCGGGGGGCTTGAAGCAGAAGGGGCTGACCCCCACCACCCGGTCGCCCAGGCCCAGCATGTAGAGGGTCTCAGTAATGGCGGGCGCTAGGCTGACTATGCGCTGGGGCTCCCGGGGGAGCTCAACAAAGGCCCCCAGTACGTCGCTGTAGGCCTTGAAGGTGTCCAACCCACTCACCCCATGGCCCGTGTGTCCTCGGCAAGATTTAAAACTAACGCGGGCCGAGAGGAAACCATGAAGGTCTTCAAAGCCCCCTTGTGCATAATGTGCGTGCCCACGTATCCCCCGAGGGGTCTGCCCATGCCCAGCCTGTTCTCGGAGCGGGAGCTGGACGAGATAGAGGAGCGTTTGAAGAGGTGGGAGGAGGGTCCCCTCCGCCGCTCACTGGAGAGGTACCCGGAGAGGAGGGATAGGTTCACCACCCTCTCGGGCATAGAGGTCAAGCGAGTCTACACGCCCGCCGACCTGAGGGACTATGACTACTTCGAGAAGCTGGGGCTCCCCGGAGAGTACCCCTTCACCCGGGGAATACACGCCACCATGTACCGGGGCCGCCTGTGGACCATGAGGATGTTCTCGGGCTTCGGGACCCCCGAGGACACTAACCGTAGGCTCCGGTTCCTCATAGAGCACGGGGAGACGGGCCTGAGCCTGGCCTTCGACTTCCCCACGCTCCTGGGCATCGACAGCGACGACCCCCGTGCCTCGGGGGAGGTGGGAGTCTGCGGCGTGGCCGTCGACAGCCTGCTTGACATGGAGATTATATTCAGGGGCATAGACATGGGCCAGGTCACCACTAACATGACCATCAACCCCCCCGCCCCCATCCTCCTCAGCATGTACGTGGCGGTCGCGGAGAAGCAGGGCGTGCCCCGGGACAGGATTGGGGGCACCGTTCAGAACGACCCCCTGAAGGAGTTCATGGCCCAGAAGAGCTACGTGTACCCCCCCGAGGCCGCCGTTAAGATTGCAATGGATGTGGTGGAGTGGAGCGTCAAGAACCTCCCCAAGTGGAACCCCATAAGCATAAGCGGCTACCACATAAGGGAGGCGGGGAGCACCGCTGTGCAGGAGCTCGCCTTCACTCTCGCCGATGGCATAGAGTACGTGAGGCACCTCAAGGGCAGGGGGATGGAGGTGGACGAGTTCGCCCACCGGCTGAGCTTCTTCTTCGACAGCCACATAAACTTCTTCGAAGAGATAGCGAAGTTCCGCGCAGCGAGGAGAATGTGGGCCCGCATAATGAGGGAGTGGTTCGGGGCCCGCAAGGAGAGGAGCCTCTGGCTCCGCTTCCACACCCAGACCGCGGGAGTCAGCCTCACCGCCCAGCAGCCCTGGAACAACGTTGTTAGGACAGCGATAGAGGCGCTCGCGGCCGTGCTGGGTGGGACCCAGAGCCTCCACACCAACGCGCTCGACGAGCCCTTCCGGGTTCCCAGCGAGTTCGCCGCCAAGCTCGCGCTCAGAACCCAGCAGATAATAGCCTACGAGACGGGTGTTGCGGACACTGTTGACCCTCTGGCGGGGAGCTACTATGTGGAGTGGCTTACGGACAAGATGGAGGAGGAGGCTTGGAGGTATATTGAGAGGATAGAGGCCATGGGGGGCATGACCGAGGCGGTGAAGAAGGGCTTCCCCCAGAAGGAGATAAGCGACGCCAGCTACCGTTTCCAGAGGGAGGTGGAGGAGGGGAGGAGGCACATAGTCGGGGTGAACATCTTCGTTGAGGAGGAGGACGAGGAGCTCCGAAACGTGCCCCTCCTCGAGATAGACCAGGAGGAGGCCGAGAGGCGCCAGGTGGAGAGGCTCCGCAGGCTCAGGAGCGAGAGGGACAACGCCCTTGTGGAGAGGAGGCTCCGGGAGCTCCGCGAGGTGGCGCGGAGGGGCGAGAACCTCATGCCCTACATACTCGAGGCCGTGAAGGCCTACGCGACCCTCGGGGAGATAACAAACGCCCTGAAGGAGGTCTATGGTGAGTGGGTTGAGCCTCCAATCATATGAGCCCCGGGGAAGGCCCCCGAAGACCCCCAAGGTCCTAGTGGCCAAGCTGGGCCTCGACGGCCACGACCGGGGGGCCAAGGTAGTAGCGAGGGCTCTTAGGGACGCTGGGTTCGACGTGGTCTACACGGGGATAAGGCAGACCCCCGAGCAGGTGGTGGAGGCGGCGCTCCAGGAGGACGTGGACGTTATAGGCATCAGCATTTTAAGCGGGGCCCACATACACCACGTTTCGAGGCTGATGGAGCTGCTCCGCGACCTGGGGGAGGACATACCCGTCACAGTGGGGGGCACCATTCCCCTCCCCGACATCCCCCGCCTCAAGGAGATGGGGGTGAGGGAGGTCTTCCTGCCCGGCACGCCCCTCCAGGTAATCGTGGAGAAGATGCGCCGCCTGGCAGAGGAGAGGCAGGGTGCAAGGAAGATATAGTGGTGACACAGGGGGTCTGGAAGAGCGTCTTCTGAACCTGATAGAGAGGGCCCGGGGTGGGAGCAGGGCCCTGGCAGGGAAGCTTCTCAGCGTCCTCGAGACCCCCAGCCCCGAGGCAGGGGTGCTGCTAAGGCTACTCATTGAGAAGAGCGGGGGCAACCACGTAGTAGGCGTCACGGGTATACCGGGTGCGGGGAAGAGCACGCTGGCCTCCCAGCTCATAGCAGAGTACAGGCGTCGGGGGCTTAGGGTGGGGGTCCTGGCGATCGACCCCTCGAGCCCCCTGAGCGAGGGCAGCCTGATGGCAGACCGGCTTAGAATGCAGAGGCACGCCACGGACCCAGGGGTTTTCATCAGGAGCCTAGCCTCCAAGGGGCTCCTAGGGGGCCTGAGCCTGGCAGCGTTGGCGATGGTGGAGGCCCTCGATGCCTTCGGGTATGACAAGATAATCGTGGAGACCGTTGGTGTGGGGCAGGCGGACGTGGACATACTTGACGTGGCCCACACCATCCTCGTGGTCACCATGCCGGGGGCGGGCGACGACATACAGGCCCTGAAGGCCGGCGTTATGGAAATTGGGGACGTCTATGTTCTCAACAAGAGTGACAAGCCCGAGGCCGAACAAACCCTCGAGTTCATGAAGTTCGCCCTCGAGGCAGGAACAGTATCCGCCAGGCACGGGTGGACGCCCCGGCTAGTTAAGACGAGCGCCGTACAGGGCACGGGCATACCCGAGCTAGCAGATGCCATAGAGGAGCACCGGGTATTCCTCGAGGAGAAAGGACTTTTCGCCCAGAGGGTGGAGGACCGCAGGGTCAAGCTCGCACGTCTCTATGCGAGAAGCCTCGTGGATGATATGGTGGAGGAGATTGTGGGGGAGAAAAGAGCCGAGATACTCGATACCCTAAGGAAGAGCCCTGACCCCTACCGGAGCATCCTTGACCTCGTCCTAGAAGAGCTTCGAATGAGACTTCAGAGGCTCTAGGCAAAACCCGTGAGAAGAGGAGGCTCCCAAGAAGTATAAAGACTGCAGATAACGGACATTTTTCCTCGGAGGATTTAATACATGGGTTTGGGCTCCATTTTATGGCGAAGTTGCTAGCTATCTTCGTTTAATGAGAATGGAGTATTGGCGAGGGGAGAATTGTGTCCGAAAAGAGTGTTTTCAGCATAGAGTTCAGGGTTCCCTGGGTGGATACTGACGCGGCGGGTGTTGTCCACTTCTCGAATTATTTTAGGTACTGTGAGAGGGCGGAGGAGGAGTTCTTGGAGAGCCTGGGGCTCCGCTACACGGACCAGGGGTGGGGGGACAGCGACATCTGGTACCCCAGGGTGCACGCTGAGTGTGACTACCGCTACCCCCTCTGGTACGGGGACCGGGCTCGGGTAGAGATAGTCTCCGTAACCCCAGGGAGGAGGAGTTTGGAGTACCGGTTCCTCATAAAGAACTTGACCCGGGACAGGTTGTCTGCGGAATGCCGTGTCGTGGTGGTTAGCGCGAGCAAGAGCAGGTCCGAGGCAGTAGAGCTGCCTAGGATTCTTCTTGAAAAGCTCGTCAAAGTTATGGGGGATAAGAGGAGTACAGGTTAAGTTGTAGTGAATGGGTGTGTTTTGGTTTAGTGGGCTTTTGTTGCGCCGTGCATTCCTGTCAGGGTTATCTTTTTGTAGTGGCGTGTATGTTGAACGGTTTTGGCTTATAGAGGGCATTCGATGTTAAATGGGTGTACATGAATGGGCTCTGTACATCTGGTTGCTCTTGCGTTATATGAAGCAGGGTTAAATAACCGGTGTATACAATAATGATTACAAGGTGTAATCAAAGTGTCTGACGTAGTCTCATTTAGAGTTCCGAAAAAGCTCAGGGCCAAGATGAAGAAGTACCCCATAGACTGGAGCAGCGAGGTCAGGAGGTTCCTTGAAGAGAGGGTTCGGGGCCTAGAACTCCTGGAATTGCTCGATGAGATAGAAAAGAGGGCATCGGAGCGGAAAGTCCAGGTGGACTCGACAATCCTAATCAGGGAAGATAGGGAAAAGCGATGATCGTCCTTGACGCGTCCTTCCTAGTAAAGTTGGTTATCACAGAAGAGGGCTCTGACAAGGCGCGCAAACTTATGCGCCTATGGGTTTCTAGCGGTGAGCACCTTGTAGTAACGGAGCAGGCTCTCTTGGAGGCATTGAACGCCATTTGGAAACACGGTGTCAAAACAGGTGAGATTGGTGAGAGGGAAGCGCTTGAGGCAGCGAAAGACCTCATAGAAATATGGAGTAAGCTTGATGTAATACCGGTAAGTGGTACGGTCCATGAAGCGTTTAGGCTGGCAATGGAGGAGAGGATAACGGTTTACGACGCCGCCTATCTAAGTCTAGCTATGTCGAGAAACGCGGGGCTGGCGACCTTTGACAAGGAGTTATCGAAAGCCGCTTCCCGAAAAAGGGTGATGACAATACCTTAACACGGTCATGTGTCATGTCGTTCCTAAACAATACTGGGCACGCCAAGCATATAAGCCAGGTTCAGAAGGACGGTCATGGGATTAAAGAATCCCCGGATTAGCGTTGCCGGCCCCCTATGTGCTCCAAATAGCCGTTTTTATCCTCTTTTTGTGCCTGTATTTGTCTAGCTCTTCCTCGTTGGTTGCGTGTAGGTGTAGAGGATGATGTGGGGGGAGGTTGTGCTCTTTCTCGATAACTCTTCTAAGTTCTTCAAGCTTCTTCTTGCTAACCTTGAGCTTGGTAACGATTAGGATGTCCAAGTCGCCCGCCCTGTGGGGCTCTTCCCGGGCATGGCTTCCTATAAGGTAGACCTCTGCGTCGGGTAGCGTCTTTTTTATAGTAGCCGCTATCCTTTCTGACATGCTTCGCCATTCTTGGAGCATCTTCTCCCTCTCAGCAAGCCTGGGGTCAACCACCTTGGGGAGGCCCCGCCTGGTCACCCTCCTGTAGAGGTACTCGGCCATGATGCTCCCCACCACCATAGCGGCGAAGACCCTTATCTGGCCAGGGTCCATCTCGTACATGCGTGAAAGGAGTATTGCGAGGGCTGCGATGCTGAGTGCCGTGCCCCCTAGTGTGATAATGGGGTTCGCGCCTGTTGTCCGCCTAAGCCTGTAGGCAGCCAGGTTCACGGCGGCTAATATGGCGAGGAAGCCCCCACTGCCCGCGGTACTAATGGCCTCGAGGCTAGCAC
>JALTXS010000094.1 GCA_027048265.1 Desulfurococcales archaeon | reverse complement strand
AAGAGATACGGTCTGCCGCCCTGGATGTATAACAGGAGAAAGGACTATGAGACCGGGGAGGACATGCACCTTGTGGGCTCAGACCTTATATTCAAGGCAAAACAGGACATAGAGCGTGAGAAACGTATTAAGAGCTGGAGAGGTATAAGACACGCCCTTGGCCTAAAGGTTAGGGGTCAGAGAACCCACACCACAGGGAGACTGGGAGTTACTGTCGGTGTGAGGAAGAAAAAGAAGTGAGTAGAGGAGAAGAGTTATGGGGGATCCTAAGAAGCCTAGGAAGAAGTGGATGGGACCAGGCCATCCTTGGATAAAGGAGCGTCTAATGCAGGAAATCGAGCTGGTAGGAAAATATGGACTACGAAATAAGAAGGAACTCTGGATAGCCAACACTATGGCCAGGGATTACAGACACAGGGCGCGAAGGTTGCAGGCGCTTCCAGAGGAGCTTCGCAAACAAGATGAGGCAGAGCTTCTAAGAATATTGGTCAAAAAGGGATACTTAAACGAAGGTGCCACCCTTGACGATGTACTTTCCCTTAAAGCTGAAAATATTCTGGAACGCCGGCTGCAAACACTTGTTTATAGAAAGGGGCTAGCGAGAACAATATACGAGGCAAGACAGCTAATTGTGCACGGGCACATTGGTATAGGTGGAAGAAGGGTCACCAGTCCAGGATATCTAGTCGATAGGGACGAAGAGGACAAAATAGATATTCTACCCTCTAGTCCGTTCAGAAAACGACTAGAAGAGGAACAACAGGCTCCAAGCCTGACAGCTCCATAGTAGGCTCGATAACAACTGTTGTGGGGAAAGTTGACCATGTCGTTCCAGTCACGCGAGCTCAAATGGGGCGTCGCCCACATATACAGTAGTCTCAACAACACGATCGTCCACATAACAGACCTGACTGGAGCGGAAACCGTATCCAGGGTTAGTGGGGGAATGGTGGTAAAAGCCGACAGAGAGAAGCCTTCTCCATACGCGGCAATGATAAGTGCCTCGAGAGCAGCGCAGATAGCCATGGAGAAGGGTATAAACGCGATTCACATTAAAGTAAGAGCCCCGGGCGGGCATGGGCCTAAAACTCCGGGCCCTGGGGCCCAGGCAGCTATACGTGCGCTGGCAAGGGCCGGTTTCGTAATTGGTCGTATAGAGGATGTTACTCCTATACCTCACGATACCACCAGGAGGCCCGGTGGAAGGAGGGGTAGAAGGGTCTAGCCTATAGTGGCCGGTGTGTTGGTAATGGCGATGTCTAGCGTTAAGGTGCTGGGTAAAAGCGACAATCGGATAAGGATACTGTTGGAAGGCTATCCACTCCACGTGCTTTCGAGTGTAAGGCGTGCCGCCATGGAGGAGGTGCCGACGATAGCAATAGACACGCTCTTCATAGTGGAAAATAATAGCGTTATACATGATGAGAACCTTGCACATAGGATGGCCATGGTTCCACTTGACAGTGAAAAAGCTATAAAGAAATACCGGTCACCCGAAGAATGCTCCGAATGTCCTACCTGTGAAGACTGCTATACTAGGATTGTCCTTGATGTGCGGAACGATGAAGAGGAGGAAAAAGTGGTATACTCGGGAGACATGCAGATAGAGGACCCTGACATTAAGCCAGTCTACGAGAACATACCCATAGTAGTTCTTGGAAAGGGGCAGAGTGTTTCACTAGAGGCCCAAGCTAGGCTAGGTAGAGGCAAGGAGCACATAAAGTGGAGCCCCACCACAGTCTCTGTCCTTACCTACTTGCCAGTCCTGACATTTGACCTAAACAGTCTCGATGAGAACACCAAATTGAGCGATTGTCTAGAATGTATTGCAAAGGGCTTTCCCGAACTAGTTGAGAAAATAAAGAAAACGAGAAAAGGAGAACTACCCCTCCACGATGTGAAGAACACCAGTCTTTTACGTTTTTGCGTAGAAAAAGTCTGTGGGGAGAAGCACTCCCCCCTAAAAATAAAATACCTAGAAAACTCACTCATCCTGACTATTGAATCCTCGGGCTCTCTTAGGCCCGAGACAATAATAATGGAGTCCATAAAAGTCCTTAAAGAAAAAATAAACACGTTTAGACGAGAGCTCTCAAAGCAGGTTCCAGAATAAGAGCGGGGCGTCTGCAATGATTAAAACCAACTCAACCAACACACTAAGAAGGGTTCTTATAAGAAAGCTACTGCGTCTATCAAAGAAAGACGGGCGGAGAATATGGGCTAGAGTTGCCGAGGAGCTAGCTCGACCAAGACGAAGAAGAAGAGCTGTAAACATTAGCAGGATAAACAGGTACGCCAAAGAAAATGAGATAGCAGTTGTTCCGGGAAGGGTGCTGGGCTCTGGTACGCTCACCAAAAGCTTGACCATAGTCGCCGAGTCTTTCAGCCTTACGGCACTTGATAAGATAACAAGGGCTGGTGGCAAGCCGATAACCCTCCGAGAGCTTGTTGAGAAGGAAAAGCTAATCGAGTACATCAAGGGTAAAAGACTTGTACTCATAGGCTGAGGAGGTGCCAGGTTATGCAGGAGCTACAGAAAACTATGATAGTGGTCGACGCCTCTGGACTCATACTGGGACGCATGGCAAGCCGCGTGGCAAAGATGCTGCTCGAGGGCAAAAAGGTCGTCATAGTAAACGCTGAGAAGGCGGTGTTGAGCGGTGAGCCTAAACGAGTCATAGACGGCTATATGCGCATGTTCAAGGTTCAAACCTACAGGAACCCAGAGAGACAGGGCATTAGGAGGGAAAGAAGTCCACAGCGTATAGTTAAATCAGCCATCAAGGGAATGCTTCCCCACAGGAAGCCTAAGGGCAGAGAGGCCCTACGAAGACTTAAGGTATACGTTGGTGTTCCCGAGGAGTTCGAGAGACACGAGAAAGTGAGGTTTAAGGAAGCCGACGCCGCGAAATTGGAGACAAAGTTCATAACTGTCGGAGAGCTGGCTAGGTTAATGGGATGGAGAGGTGAAGTGTGATGAGAATAGCGCTTGCAACTGGAAAGAGGAAAAAGGCCATAGCGAGAGCCATTATAAAGGAGGGTAAAGGAAGGGTCTGGATCAACGGGATACCACTAGAAATTTACCCTGTTGAGCTTTTCAGGATGAAAGTCATGGAGCCGCTATTGCTGGCAGGCCACGAGCTTTGGAGCAAGGTTGACATAATAGTGAAGGTTAAGGGA
>JALTXS010000093.1 GCA_027048265.1 Desulfurococcales archaeon | reverse complement strand
CGGGGTTCCAGCCCGACGTTATAGTTGGCATCGCCCGCGGGGGTGTTACTCCTGCGAGGCTCCTCTGCGACTACCTGGGGGTCATGGACCTCCTCACCATCAAGGTGGAGCACTGGGTCGAGACCGCGGGGCACCTTGAGGACGCCGTTGTTAAGTACCCCCTCTCCGCCGACCTCTCGGGAAAGAAAGTGCTCCTCGTCGACGACATCTGTGACACGGGGAGGAGCATAATCGTGAGCCGGGAGCACATTGAGAAGAACAACCGCCCCCAGGAGCTGAGGGTCGCGACGATGCAGTACATAGAGCCCGTCGCCCAGACCCGGCCCGACTACTATGTGGACACTGTGAGAGACTGGGTCTGGTACCTCTACCCCTGGAACCAGATGGAGGACACCATAAACCTGGCCAAGAAGATACTACAAGAAGACCCCAAGACCCCCCTGACCCTCGAGGAGCTCGAGCAGAGATTCCGCCAGGACTACGGCATAGACCCCCCCATACCCATAAAGGAGGCCGTGGAGGAGGCCGTGAGGAGGGGCATATTCCACCACGCCGACGGCAAGGTAAGGCTTGCGGAAATCTTCATAATGTAATCCAACATCTCCTAACATCCAAATACCCTATTAGTGTATCTTCTTTGGAAAAACCTCCACAACCCCCAAGGGTTCATTCCAGTGTCTCCACACTATAGCAACTAATGGGTGGAGGCACCAAGCTAGTACCCAAGGGTGGCTAGGAGGAGCTTGAAGAGCTGGAGGCTGAAAACCCTCCTCCTGACAAGCCTCCTCACCGTGGTGTAGACTTTGACAACCCTCTTCTCGTTATTAGTTAGCATGGGTGAATAACCATTTATCCTATCTAGTGAGATCATCGAGGCAGAGAAAACGCCGCGGGCAGCTCGCGGGTTATATTCCTTCTCTATGAAGTGCGTGAGGAGCTCGTCCAGGGCCTGGAAGGTTTCGATTTCTAGGTTAAGCTCTCCTACCCCCCCACAGTACCGGAGCGTTTGTGGGCCACCATTTGTTTCACCTCCTTTGTTTTTTAAGGATAAATCCAGTATTATTTTTATGTTCTCATTTTATCAATATTATATAGTTTTCTAATTCCACTACAGGCGAGGGCTACGACATCCTCGTGGACCCTGAAGAAACATGAAGAAGTACCCTAACTATAAGCAGTGCTGAACACAGGATATCATTAGACCTGCTCTTATACTAACGATTCTTCCCACAGGTTCTGCCGAGTCTAGATACACGCGACATGACAGCCGGAGACCCTGCATAAAGGATGAGCAAGTCCCTGGGAAACCTCCTTGAGGCTCGTTGGTCGCTGGAGTCATGGTTACCCTCATCCATTAGGGCCCCCACTATCTGGGGGTCCAGTATTCCCTTGCGGGCGACTCTCCTCAGGGCAAGGTAGAGGCGGGTGGCGCAGGGGTTTTCCCAGAAGCTCGGTTCGCCTCCGTTAAGCTTCTCCAGGACTAGGAGAGCGACGGCCAAGAAGCTGGACGCGGCCTCTGTGTTACCCCTCTCTTCTAGGAGGTGTCTCACGAGCTGGTTAGAAGCCTCTAGGACTTGGAGGTCCCAGTTACCTCGTTTGCCGCTTGCTGCTCTGGGTTTCATTCTTTTTTACCATGGGTGGAGTGATTTGTCTTAATGGTTGTTAATGTTTTTTAGCTTGAAAGAGTTAATAGTGACGTACTTATTCTACTAATAACCCGGTTATATGCCTGTAAGAATCTCAAGCGAAAGGCTATGTGGTATCGTTATAGGGAGCCTGGTGTTAAAATTTGGCGGGGATAAAAGGTCGCCGCATTTCTATGCCTTGTTGGTACCATTGCCTTTGTTTACGTGTGGTTTACTTTGTGTATTTCTTGATTATATTTTATTAGGAATTTATTTATAATATAAAATTATCGTTGGTAAGTTTTTTTAGTGGGAATCGCGTGGATAATTAGTAAGCAAAACGTGGAGACCCACCTTCTTTACAAACTGTGGGCCCAACTAGCTGGCCCATCTCGGCTGGATTGACGTCCTTCAACTTCTCTCGGCTACAGGCCCAGCCCCCATTAGCCCAGTTGGGGTGATTGGATGCAGGCTCGTCTAAGGGTGATTAACACCTATCTAAGGCCCGCGAGGGACACGGGCTATTGGAGCCCGGAGAGGATAGAGGCTCTAAGGCATGCTGCTTTGCATGGGGTGGAGCACCATTGGGCCCTGGCCCCGCGTTGGCGGGGGAGGGCCTTGGAGGCGCTGTGGTTCAGGGAGTTGAGGCCGGGGTCCCTTGAGGCACTCTTGGCTGATCCGGGGCGTGTTGACCGGCTTGACGTGGACACGGGTATTGACTTCGCGGGTGTTAGGCTGAGGCTTCCCTTGTATATTGGGGACATGTCCTATGGGAGCCTAGCGGGGAACCCCAACGTTGCCGTCGCGAGGCTCGCTGACGCCTTCGGGGTTGTAGCGGGTGTGGGCGAGGGGGGCCTGCACCCCGAGGTGGCGAAGAGCAGGAACATCGTGGTGCAGTGGGCCTCAGGCCGTTTTGGAGTTAGCGCTGATATGCTGAGAAGGGGCCTCGCGGTCAACATAAAGATCGGGCAGGGCGCCAAGCCGGGCATAGGGGGGCACCTGCCGGGGAGGAAGGTGGTGGGCGACATAGCCCGGCTCAGGGGACTCCCCGAGGGGACCCCCGCTATAAGCCCGGCGCCCCACCATGACATCTACAGCATAGAGGACCTGGCCCAGAGGGTCAAGATGCTCAACAGGCTCACGGGCAAGCCCATCCTGGTCAAGGTGGCGGCGACCCATCAGGCCCGATTCGTCGCCGTGGGGGTGGCGCGCTCCACGGCCTACGGGGTCATACTGGACGGCGCCGGAGCTGGCACCGGTGCAACGCCGAGGGTGGTGAGGGACCACGTGGGTCTCCCCATAGAGCTCGCCCTGCCCACCTCCGAGTCCCTGCTTAGGGACAATGGTGTTAGGAGGGGCTTCAGGGTACTCGCAGGGGGCATGGTCTCCACGGGCCTCGACATGGCCCGTCTCATCGCCCTGGGCGCGGACATGGTTGTTATGGCCACGGGCGTCCTCATAGCGATGGGCTGCATCATGTGCCACAGCTGCAACACGGGCAGGTGCCCCACTGCCCTCACGAGCAGCCTCGACGCCCCCCTAAAGCTAGAGGTGGGCTGGGCCGTTGAGAG
>JALTXS010000092.1 GCA_027048265.1 Desulfurococcales archaeon | reverse complement strand
GCTGGTGAGGGAAAGACAAGGCTCGACTACAGGGCAGTGGCAAAGCTGTCAGGCATGCTTGCTGCACTGGGCAAGGGAATCATAGAGAATGTGACGAAGAACCTGCTAGACGAGATGTTCCAGTGTATAGAAAAGAAAGCGGTCTCCTAGTCTAGGGGATAATTAGGGGGCCCTGACCTTTATATCCTCCCCGTTTTTCTTCACTGGATTTTCTTATTACTTCGCTTTTCAACTTAACAATTGGTATGAAACCGAAACGCTCAAGCTTAACCCCCTCCTCCGGGTAGTCGGGCGGCAGCATTACGCCTCTGAAGCCGAGTTCCCTGTTCTTTATCCTGGCTATAAGGTGAAGTGTCTTAAACAGAGAGTGCAACTGGCTCGCACTGAGTGTAAGCGCCACCATATCTAGGCCAGCGAGGCAATATGGAGTTAAATGCACGAGGTCTTCCAGAGCAAGCGTTCCCTTCTGCGCCTTTTCTTTGAGGTAATCATCCTCACCCACTGGTAGCATGACCTCATTGAACCCCACTTTACCCACTGTATTCAATACATTGTTTACCGAATATAGTACTGGTATGCAGTCATAGGACTCTAAACTACACCCACCAACAAGCTCCAGTAGCCTTGCAACGGAATCACTCATCCATGGACTCAGGGATGCGTCGACGCCCGCAAAAGGGATGCCGTGTTCCCCGGCTGTGCGTTCCGCGTCTTGGTTCACCTTGTCCACGGCCTCCCTCACGGTTCTTGAGAACTCGGAGAGGCTGGGTTCTTTTATGTTGTCAATAATCCAGTTCGGGTAGAGGAGCGCTATGGTGTACACCGGTTCCTGAAGGTGACGGGGGGTAGCTGTTATGGGGAAGTAGGGTGTCAGGAACTCTCTATTCCCACTGAACTCGAGGGCGATGCGAACCATTATTTGGGGAGTGTCGAGGCTCCATTTTAACAGCGTGAAGGCCAAGTCGCCCAATTTGGCGTGGTCTTTTACAGCGATGTAAGAGAACATGTTATTTGACGCGATTTCGTTCAAACTATTAATCCTAGGGTCGTCATCATAGAATCCTCCAACTGCAATAAATATGCCTTTTTCGACCTTATCGCGTACATCGAGTATCCTGTCTATGCTCACACTTTGGGGGGGAGGGGGGAGGGCGATTCGGGTACTCCAAATCGTGTATCCTTTTTCCTCTAGAGATTTCTTGAGCAGCGAGAGGACTTCAGAAGCTTCTTCGATACTCTTAATACTTATCCAGTCGTTACCCTCTGCCGGCACATGCAATGTTATCGTTCTTATAGTAGGGCTTTTTCCACCTGACATTCCCCGTCTCCCAAGACTTATTCGGCACGAGGGCAAATATATAATGGTGGACTCTTGCAGGGGTCGCGTTAACTTTGAGTGATTTTTGGACTAGCTCCCATGGTGGTTGCAATGGTTAGGGTAAGGTTCTACGGTAGGCTGGCTGACAGCCTTGGGTTAAAGGAGGTTGAAATAGATAAGGCGTCTACCTTAAAGGAGCTTCTAGAGGGGCTTAGAAAAATACTGGGCGAGCGGGTTAATGCCATAGTTGATGAAAAGGGTTCTCTCAGGCCAGGTGTCCTTGTGCTTATTAATGGTGAGGCGGCTGTTTTTAGGGGAGGCTTGGATGCCAAGCTGGGTTCTGGAGATTCGGTTGTTTTCGACACTATTGATATATATGAGGTTGAGGGAGGAGGCTAGCTGTTTTAATATAGTGGTTTTAAGTTCGTGGTTTTAATAGTTGTTTCAAAAAACAGGGCGAAAGAAATTTTTGATTTTATTAATAATAAATTATCATTGTCAATAACTTCTGTGCAAAAGATAGTGAAACCATACAGAGCGTGTTATCATGAGCAAGCAAGCCTTCAAGGTACTCGGCAAACCCGTGCCCCCACCCGACTCGTACGAGAAAGTCACGGGCACAGCACCCTACACGTTCGACATGGAGCTCCCTGGCATGCTTTACGCAAAGCTCGTCACATCAACGGAGCCCCACGCTAGGATAAAGAGCATCGATTACAGCAAAGCCCTACAGGTGCCAGGTGTTAGGATAGTCGCCACGGGTAGGGACTTCCCCGTGAGGATAGGAATCTACGTGGGAGACAGGGACATGCTTGCTATTGAGAAGGCCCTCTGGGTTGGCCACCCTGTTGCAGCTGTAGTCGCAGAGAGCATCAAGGCTGCTGAGAAGGCTATCGACTTAGTAGAGGTTGAGTACGACCCCCTCCCGCCAGTGTTCGATGTCGAAGAGGCTCTTAAGCCCGATGCGCCGCTTCTCCACCCCGATATAGCAAACTACAAGATAAGCCCTGCTTTCAAACCCGTTCCTGGAACTAACATAGCCAACCAGTTCAGGATGATAAAGGGCGAGGGAGAAGCGGGTTTTGACAAGGCAGACCTTGTGATTGAGAAGACTTTCAAGATGCCCTTCCTTCACCACGCCTATATGGAGACCTGGAACACTATTGCTCACTACAAGGTCACCGGCGACATTGAGATATGGACCAGTAGCCAGTCACCCTATGCGCCGAGATACCTTATGGCAATGAGTCTGGGTGTACCCGTTGGGAAGATAAAGATGAGGATACCCTATGTGGGAGGGGGGTTCGGCGGTAAAGCGGGTGTGCTAATAGAGCCTCTAGTTGCTATGCTATCCAAGAAGGCGGGTTACAAGCCAGTGAAGCTTGTCATGTCAAGAGCAGAGCAAATGAGGAGCATGCCAGTCATAGCTGGCTATAAGGCCTATGCCAAGATAGGGTTCAGTAAGGACGGTAAGATTGTCGCATACAAGGTAAGGTTCCTATTCGATACGGGCGCGTTCGCTGACTATACTGTTAATGTGGCGAGGACTGCAGGCTACGCCTGTACGGGAGTATACGATATGCCCAATGTATACTGTGAGAGCCTGGCCATATACACTAACAAGGTCCCGACCACCGCCATAAGAGGGTTTGGCTACCCGGAGAACCACTGGGTCCTGGAAAGACTCATGGACATGGCTGCCAGAGAGCTCAGGATGGACCCAGTTAAGATAAGGAGCATTAACCTGCTAAGACCCGGTGACCCGACCTCTACAACAGGCTATGGGTCTCCCCTCAGGGCCGATGCAGGTGACATACAAGGTGTCCTGAAGACCTCCGCAGAGCTAATAGAGTGGGACAAAGAGCCCGAACAGCCGAAGGAGCCTTGGAAGATACGTGCCAAGGGTATCGCGATGAGCCTTAAGGGGCCCAGCCAGCCTCCAAACGCGGTTGACGCAGCTATTGTCAAGTTTAACGAAGATGCCAGTGTTGACATACTTGTTGCTACAGGCAACTACGGACAGGGCACAGTTAATGCCCTCAGAATGATTGTTGCTGAGGCGTTTGACCTCCCCCTCGACAAAGTACACATAACTTGGATGAACAGTACAGAATGGATGCCCTACACCTGGCAGACCGTGGGTAGCAGGAGCACTTTCACAGTAGGACAGGCACTTCTGAGGGCAGTGGAGGACGCCAAGAGACAGATTTTCGACATAGCCAGCGCTGTCCTAAAGGTTCCCGCCGACCAACTTGAACTTGCCGACGGTAAGGTGTACGTTAAGGGAGAGCCTTGGATGAGCATACCGCTCACCGAGATTGTAAACGGATACACTTTCCCCAACGGACAAGTGCTAGGCGGACCCATAATAGGCCGTGGGATACACTCACCTGGTATCCTAAGCTACCTCGACCCCGACACTGGTCAGGCGCTTCCCATAAACCCCGAGACAGGTCACTCGGAGCCAGGGCACGCAACAGTCTTCTATACGTTCGGCTCCACAGCTGTTGAAGTGGAGCTGGACCTCCTAACGGGCGATATCAAGGTTCTTAAGGCAACCCAAGTGTACGATATCGGCCGTGTTATAAACCCGCTGACTGCAAAGGGCCAGGCTATAGGGGGCCTGATAATGGGGATGAGTAGGGCACTATATGAGGAGCTCATCTTCGACGACAGTGGGGGTGTTGCTAACCCGAATTTCAGCTTCTACTACGTGGCCCGTGCGAAGGACATCCCCGATGATATCAGGATAAAGTTCCTGGAAACCCCGCAGGCTGACGGCCCCTTCGGAGCGCGTGGTTTCAGCGAGAATGTCATGATAGCCGTTATACCCGCTATAGCCAATGCGATAGAGAGGGCGACTGGAGTATCCATCACAGAACTTCCCATGACCCATGAGCGTGTATGGAGGGCTATAAAGGAGCAGAGGCCGGACCTTATTGAAAAGGCCCTCAAGGCTTTCCAAGAGTGGAAAAACGCAAGCCAGGGGTGATGCAGGGTGTCCGCACCTTATTTCACCTTACCCGAGTTCAAATACGTGAAGCCGGGTAGCCTGGAAGAGGCTCTCGAGATACTAGATGAGCACGGTGAGGAAGCCAAGATAATGAACGGGGGAATAGGCGTAGTAGCCTTTCTCAAGGAACGGCTAATGGAAGCAGAGTATATCGTTGACATTAAGGGTATTCCAGAGCTCAAGAAGATAGAGTACATTCCAGGCAAGGGCCTCTACGTGGGTGCCACTACTACCGTGAACGAGTTGATAGAGTTTCTTGAGAAGAGCCCCGAGGTAAGGGAGAAGTACCGGGCCCTATACGAGGCAAGCACTCACCTTGCAGACGCTATACTGAGGAACCGGGCTACCATAGTGGGTGACATACTTGAGGGTCTGCCCTACATGGATGCACCGGGGCCGGCTCTCATCTTTGAGGCAGAGATGCACGCTGTAAGCAAGTCGGGGGAAAGATGGGTCCCCGTAGACGGCATTGTAATGGGCCCCATGATGACACAGTTGCAGCCCAACGAGATAGTGACGGAAATCATTTTCAAAGAACCACCAGAAGGGGCCAGAAGCGGTTACGTCAAGTTCGCCTCTAGAACCGAGTATGGTATAGTTAACGTTGCGGCACTAGTGGCTCATCCCAACGATCCTGGAAAGCGTGTTGTAAAGATAGCCTACACTGGGGCCACAGCCCTCCCCTACAGGGCTAGGGAGGCTGAAGAGTTGTTCAAGAAGCCCGAGCCCTTCGGGAAACTAGTGGAGGAGGCTGTGAAGGTCATACAGGATAATGTTGAGGTCCTGGAGGACCCTTACGCAAGTGCGGATTTCAGGAAGTATTTGATGGGCATTCTAACAACTCAGCTCCTGGTAAAACTGGCTAGGGGTGAGTGGTAATATGGCCGGGAGAATGATAACACTCAGGCTAAATGGTCAGGAGAGGAGAGTAGAAGTCGAGGATAACGAGACCCTTCTCTATGTCCTAAGGTACAAGCTGAAGGAGATGAGCGTTAAGTCCGCGTGTTGGAAGGGAGAATGTGGCCTGTGCACTGTGCTTATGGACGGGAAACCGGTGAAGTCCTGCATGGTACTCGCCGTGGAGGCTGATGGTAGTGATATAGTGACGGCCACTGGGCTGGTCAAGGACGGAGAGCTCTCACCCATACAGAAGGCCTTCGTCGAACACGGTGCTCTCCAATGTGGTTTCTGCACACCCGCGTTCGTGGTAGCGGCCCACCACTTCCTACAGAAGAACCCCAACCCTACCCGGGAGCAGGTTAAGGAGTTCCTCAGCGGCCTTATCTGTAGATGTACCGGTTATGCTCAGATAATCGATGCTATTATGGATGCAGCGAAGTACTATCGGGGAGAGCAGAAGGCGAGCCCATAGTTTGCCCACGCACATCTAGGTTTTTTACTAACACAAAACATGCACGATGTGTAGAAAAATGTTTTTCTTTTTCTCTATTCGATCTCTTCTCTCTACCAAGTAAAACCTAGACATACGTATTCCAGGTTTTCCCATAATGAGTGTCATCAGGGATTGCTCCGGAGCATTCGCCTAACCTGTTCGTCTACCTGGACGCTTACTTCTCTAGAACGATGGGTCGCAGCTTCCACTGCCTTTATCAATGCTGCTTTGACGCTCTCTGACTCTAGTACGGATAAGCCCCTGATAGTTGTACCGCCTGGCGTCGTAACCTCGTCGCGCATCTGGGATGGATGTATCTGTGTACTTCTTAGGAGTTCAGCCGTACCCTCGAGAACGTCCAGTATGGACTCGAAGGCTAGGTCCCTGGGAACTCCTATGGCCAGCGCGCCCAGTATGAGGCCATCGACTATTTCCGCAATATAGGCGGGACCGGAGCCCACCAATCCTGTCCAGGCGTCGAGAAGCTCTTCTGGCACCCAATATACTTTACCAACAGTCCTAAAGATCCTTTCTACGGTGACCTTTCCGGGACCGGGCTGCCCGTTGGATGCTATTGCTGTGCTGGATTTCCGTACAAGTGCATTTATGTTAGGCATGGCCCTGTAGACTTCAGTCTCTGGCATGAATTCCCCTAGGGTACTTGTCTTAACACCCGCCAGTAGTGACACGACTATCTTGTTCCTCCAACTGTCCTCCCTGACTTCTCTAAGAACGTTGGGTAGGTGGTAGGGCTTCACGCTTAGAATGACAATAACTGACTCCCTAACAGCCTTATCATTGTCCTGCGTCGTCTCAACACCCAGCTTCGAGACGTTTCTAAGAGTTATCTGACGTCTTGCTGTTGCAACAATGTTATCATATCCCGAGGAAACTAGAGCTTTTATAAGGGCCTGACCAATCTTCCCAGCTCCGATTATTGCTATTTTCTCGGCAATAGGCATCACCCAGGTGATCGGAGAAGTACGTTCAATTGTGTGATAATATGAGACTAATAAAGCTTAACTACTTGAGCTAGCGAAGGGCCGCCGCCGGGATTTGAACCCGGGACCTCCGGATCCACAGTCCGGCGCTCCACCAGCTGAGCTACGGCGGCCAACCTGTTTGGCTTGGCCATCGTTCTTCATCACCGCCTTAAGGCGGCTCTAGCGGCGGCCCTTTACATGGCCAGCAACAACTACTCTAGCCTAGCACGGTTATTAAAGGTCACGAGAGGCGATTATTTCAGAGTATTATCGTCCAAGCTTTCTCCCTCAACGGCCTAATATTTTAAGGAGGCTGAGCGCGTGTGTAACCGTTTTATCCAACCAGGCTGATCGGATCTCCTAGTGTTATCCACTCTGCTCGTAACTTTCCTGAATTTGCCGGTTCATGTTACTAGGTGCTACAAAACTATGGTACAGGGGGGTTGGTTTGCCTTTCACAGTATCGTTTGTGGGCGTTCACGGCTCGGGCAAGACCACTACCGCTAGAAGGGCGTTAAGAGACGGTTTTAGGATGCAGAGTGTCGAGGCCATAGACATAGCCTTCGGGTTACCTCCTGTGGAGCGTCAGACACTATTTTTCACGACCTATGTTAACAGTTTCCTCGCAGCTCTTAACACCAATGATGATGTGAAACTAGTTTTCGACAGCCACCCCCTGGTGGTGCTCCCTTATACCGAGTACTGGCTTAGAAAAGGTGGCTTCACGCCTAGAAAGATAGAGCAGGTCCTAGACGCGTTTGTCAAGATAATAGAGCTGTTACCACCCGTTGACCTAATGGTGTATCTGGAGGCAGATGACCTTGATATTGTAATCGAGCGGATAAAGAGTAGGGCCCGGTTCAGTGTGTCGGAGGAGGCCAGGGTTGACTACATTGAATTTATAGACCAGAGGCTTAGCGAGTACCTTGGGACTATAGGAGGTAGGCTGGCTAGGAGTATCATTAGGATAAGAGCTAGCGAGGAAGTGGAGAAAAGATATTCCAAGGTCAGGGAGTCCATGACTAGAGTTTACAACATGTGGGAAAAGGAGCGGATTAGTAGAAAAATACAGATTCACAGGTAGCCGGAACCCTAGTACCCTACTCCCTAAAAACCCAGCAGCTTATATCCTCCTCGGCTCTAGGGTATGGCTCCCGCCTGATAGGATGCATAGAAGTGCTCTACATAGCCTATATAGACGCCCGCAACTATTGCTGCCCCAATTGCACCGGCAAGATTCGGGCCCATCGCGTTCATTATGATGATGTTCTGAGGGTCGAGACGCTGGACCTCTTTCTGCGCGACCCTGGCAGCCATAGGCACGGCTGACACGCCGGCTGCCCCTATAACCGGGTTTACCTTTCCTTTGGTAACATAGTAGAGAAGTTCTCCAAACACCAGTCCACCAGCTGTTCCTGCTATGAACGCTATTATGCCCCACACGTATATCTTCGCGGCATTTAGCAGGTACTCTCCCAGGGTTATGTCGAAGCCGAGGCTCTGCATGTAGCTCACATAATATTTCATCATATCCACACTCATGGTGCTCCCTATGGTTATTGTTAGAATCACTATCATGACATCCATTAGCTGGTTGCCCGCTGTCTTCGCCAGCCTCTCTACAACCTCTACTATGCCGCTTTCTCTCAACAGGTTACCGAGGGCAAACATCCCTATTAGTGCAGCTGCTGTAGGCGCTACTAAGGTGCCTATTGTTAGCAAGAGTATAGGGAAGAGAATTACCTCTAGCTGACTGGGTTGCCTAGGAGGCTCCATTCTAACCATACGATGCTTCTTAGGCAGGAGCCTTATGAGGGGGGGCTGAATTAGGGGTACCAGAGCCATGTAAGAGTAGCAGGCTAGCGCTATTGGGCCTAGGTAGTAGGGAGCTATTCTCGCAGCCGTGTAGAGGGTCGTGGGGCCCTCCGCTCCCCCTATGATGCCTATCGCAGCTGCTACGTTAAGGTCGAATCCCATTAGAAGGGCCCCATACATAGAGACGAAAACACCTAACTGGGCAGCCGCACCCAGGAGAAACGTATAGGGTTGCCCCAGTAGTGGTCTGAAGTCGGTGAGGGTTCCAAGCCCGAAGAATATGAGCAGTGGGACCACGGGCGTCTCTACTATAAGTTTCTGGTAGAATGCGAAAAGTATACCCGTGGGCAAGTTAGGGTCGGGCGGGGGGCCTGCTATGAACGAGTTTGGTATGTTGGCGAGTATCATGCCAGAACCAATGCCTATAAGGAGTAGTGGTTCCACCTTTTTGAAAACTCCAAGGTAAATGAATACGCTACCTATGCCTATAAAGAGCACATGGAGAGGGGTGAGACCAGCAACACCAGTGGTTGTCAGGTATGATATGAAGGCCTCGGTTGCCCCCAGGACCATTCTAGACACCCTCCATACCTTCGTCGTCTATGTAAGGAAACATGCTCTTGGATTATGAGAAACGACACAGATGGGCAACTCAACTCTATTACTCCAGCTCCGCGAGAACGGTGCCCGGGTTAACATATTCTCCCGCCTTTACGTGAAGCTTCTTTATCCTTCCCTCGTAGGGGCTCTTTATCTCTATTATCATCTTCATAGACTCCATCTTTAGCACGGTCTCATTTACCGAGACATGGTCCCCCTCATGTTTCAGCACCTCTACAACCTTTCCAGGGACATTACTTCGTATAACCTTGCCTGCCGCCGCTGTTTGGGGTGCTTCGACAGTTTTTGGAGGAGCTGCAACAAAAGTCTCATGCTGCTTCTTCAGTGTTTGTTCACTACCCCTCACGATATGCTTTCCCTCTTCTACAACTCGTGGCACGCGTGTCACGCCGGGAAATTCAACGACGAAGCGCCTCCCCTCTACCTCCACTGTCACTCTAACCTCGCTCGCATCCACGATTTTCGCCCTGTATTCGCGGTCACCTACCCTTACCCTATATTCGTCTCCACCGCCCATTCCTATTCCCTCCACTTCCTCTTCTCGTACTCTTCTAGAGAGAACCTTGCCTCGAGGAAACTATAAGCAGATATCCTATCAGCCAAGACCCATGTATCGGGCCCCGGCGCCTCCATCTTATGAGTGCTCATAACCGGGGGTGAGCCCCTCCTCCTAATGTGAGCCACCGCTACAGCAACTGCTGACAGTAATAAGTCTGACTCAGGCTTTTCCTCGCGTACATGTGGCTTTTTAATAGTCGTCGCTTTGCGGGCCTCTATTCTCTCTGCTAAGAGGCTCGTTGCTTTTATAAGGACTGTGAATATGCCGAGGACGACGAATGTTATTATGAAGCCTGCTATGGCGAGGCTCGTGCCCGCCTCCAGTTGCAAGTCGCGTGGGGGCTGCTTGCTGTAGTCTATTGCTGCCTGAGCAACCGCCAAAGCTACTCCGCTGAAAGCGGTTTGATGCAGCATCCCGCCCTCCTCGCCGAGGCCCCAAGACAGGGGTTCTTGTTGTTTTGAATTATCTGATTCTTTGAGACGATGGTATTTTCTTTACACGAGAGATAATTACTGTTTTTCCTACTCTGTAACTGTCTTAGGTCTTTTTAACCAAGCATATATGGCCACAAGGACTATTATGACCGTGGCAAGTTTTGCAACACTACCATTGCCCTGGATAACCGCTACAAAGAAGAGAGACAATGCCAATACTGTGAAGACAATCTTCTCGTTGAGACTTACAGTCGAATACCATACAAGCACCACTGTGCCCGCCAGTCCTATCAGCAAGTAAACCAGCTCTCGCCAGGCAGTACTCAAGGGACTTAAAGGGGCGAGTATCACAATAATAGCGAGTATGCCTAAAAGCATCCGCGTGTAGGCTATGCTTCTCTGACCCGCTTCCATAGCCGGACACGCTTGGGGTTTGTATACAACAATATTAATGCTATTGAGACATAATTAGTTAAACGTGGCCATTTTCCGTAAAAACACTAAATGCTCGATATTTTGGTGAGTGAAAAGATGCGAGAAACCCTTTATAAAAAACTGGAGGAAAGCCGGAAAAAGGCCCTCTTGGGAGGCGGGCCCGAGGCTATTGAAAAACAACATCAAAAGGGCAAAATGACGGCGAGGGAGAGGATAGAGTACCTCCTCGACCAAGGCACCTTCAGTGAGATCGACATGTTTGTGACCCACAGGTCCTCCGAGTTTGGTTTAGATAAGAAGAAGGCCTTCGGAGACGGAGTGGTTACAGGATTCGGCAGGATAGATGGACGCAAGGTGTTCATAGTATCACAGGACTTCACTTTCCTTGGAGGAAGCCTTGGTGAGATGCATGCGGCCAAGATAGTCAAGACAATGCAGATGGCCCTATCAGTTGGCGCTCCCATAGTCTTCCTGAACGATAGCGGTGGTGCCAGGATACAGGAGGGTGTGGATAGCCTGAAGGGCTATGGAGATATTTTCTACATGAACGTGCAGGCATCGGGAGTCATACCACAAATAGCCGCCATAATGGGGCCTACTGCAGGAGGCGCCGTCTACAGCCCCGCTCTTATGGACTTCATATTAATGACTAGGAAAACTAGCTTCATGTTCATAACGGGCCCCAAGGTTGTCAAGGCAGCTATAGGGGAAGAGGTTGACGAGTTCAGCCTAGGTGGGGCAGAGGTACACGAGACCAAGAGCGGTGTAGCTTCACTAGTAGGCGAGGACGACAAGGAGGTTTTGGACCTCATAAAGAAGCTACTGAGTTACCTTCCCAGTAACAACCTGCAGGACCCTCCATATATTGAAACTGGAGACCCTCCAGAAAGGGAGGATGGGGAGCTCGACTCAATAATACCTGACGACCCTCTCAAGCCCTACGATGTTAAAGAGGTCATAGAGAGGGTGTTCGACAAGGGAAGCTTCCTGGAGATACAGCCAAAGTGGGCCCCCAACGCTGTCATAGGTTTCGCGCGTCTAGGAGGCCATGTGGTAGGAGTTGTAGCCAACCAGCCAGCATATCTAGCTGGCTCCTTAGACATTGATTCGAGTGACAAGATAGCACGGTTCGTGAGGACGCTGGATGCGTTCAACATACCGATTGTTACCCTCGTCGATGTGCCCGGTTTCCTTCCAGGAACTGTCCAGGAACATGGCGGCATTATAAGGCATGGTGCGAAGATACTCTACGCCTACAGTGAGGCCACTGTTCCAAAGCTCACTGTTATAATGAGGAAGGCATATGGAGGGGCATATATAGCCATGTCCAGCCGACATCTAGGCGCAGACTATGTGGTCGCATGGCCCACGGCAGAGATAGCTGTCATGGGGCCCGAGGGCGCAGTTGAGATTCTTTATAGGAAGCAAATAGCCCAGATAAAGGACCCCGATGAGAGGAAGAGGTATATCGATGAAATTGTGAAGGAGTATAGGGAGAAGCTCGCGACTCCATATATGGCCGCGTCACGGGGGTATGTTGACGATATTATATTCCCCCGGGAGACCAGGAGGAAGCTCTATAGGGCTCTTGAGGTGCTGAGGAGTAAGAGGGAAGTTAGGGTGAGGACCCCGCCTAAGAAGCATGGTAACATGCCTGTCTAGTCTTGTATCTCGAATACCATTTCTTCACCCTCAATTATGTCCGCTACAACCTGTTTTTCGTCGCTCTGTAAACCATATACGGATATATCCTCTCCTATCCTAACTAGGGCTACTCCGGGAAAACCTATTGTTATACCCTTTTCTGTCTTGATAATGGTATAGAACTCCTGTTCTGGTGTTCCTAGCAGGGGATTCTTCCTACGAGTAACTATGCGGGGTTTTTGAGAGACTCTGTCCCTGAAGTATACTCGTTCTCCAATAAGGGAGCCCGAGAGCAGCATAGAGGGTGTTACTTTCACGTACTTTACTCCCCTAGCATCGATAGTCTCATAGAAACGTGGCTTAATGTTTCCTCGTCCCTTCCTACGCTTTATCAATGCCTATCCCGCGTCGGGGTTTTTCCAAAGGACGTCCCCTTCGCGCTATAGTAGTATTGATGTCTTCTTTACTATAGGTGTGTTGACTAGGACACCCAGCCTCCTCGCCACTGGAGCTGATCTTACCACCATGAACGAGTATACTGGTATTGCTTCGCCATTATGCGTTTTTCTTTCGACCTTTTTGGCTATACGGTCCTTATCTCCTGCAGCATGGGTCTCGGCCGGGGCCATGTTTGTGAAACCACAGTAGTTCATGAGTCCTTTGGAGATAATTACCTCGGAGTTCAACAGGGATTTTATGGCCTGTTTGGGGGAGAGGTTTTTATCGATGCCTGCTGCGTCGGTTTCCATTCTGACTATATCGGCCTGCGGTGGAAGCTCTATGTTGTTCACTACATCGTTGTATGTGGCGTCGTTTGCGTATGCGTCGGTTTTCACGTAGACCTGCAGCTCGGCCACTCCAATGTCATCTAACAGCAGCTCCATAACCTTCGCGTCGAACACCATTTCGGCAAGACTGTTAACCACGTACGCGATTCTTCGGTCCTTTACATCTTCTAGGAATTCCTCGGGCTTTAGACCACGTACCACGGCGTTGTCAAGGTCCATTGCATGGCTACGGAAGAACTCGCTGCTCCCTGAGTATATTGTGTTTATAGAATTAGCCAGTGTAGAGAGATAGAGGGTCTTCTCGACCTTGCGTTCCAGCTTTTCCTCCTTATCTAATTCTTTCACTTTTTGCTTTATGACCTCCTTCGCTACCCTCAGGTCCATTTTCTTGAACATGTCGTAAGGGTCCTCGCTCTCCAGTAGTTGTTTTACTTTCCTGAACGACATTGTGGCGAGCCTGGTTACTTCCGACCCCGGTGTGGTGTAGCTGGTTATTACTTCTATTACTTCGTGGAGCATTGCGAGGGGCAGTTTCTGGTCGATTTTCTCCCCCATACTTTTCTCCAGGAAGACGGCTATCTCGTTAGCCCTCTGATCCAAGATATATGGTACAAACTCTATTGACAGCTTCACTACCCCTACAACCCCACGCAGTGTATGTGATTGTTACCAGGGTTGTTGTGGTCAAGTTTTTCAACCATAACGTTTGATCAATAAACATCCGCGTGGTAAATAGTGTCTCGGATACAGTATTTTGGTTTTCCCTCCATGTGATATCCCGTGTAAAGAAGCTGGGCATGTGATGGACCATGAAGCCAGGCTTTTCCCAGTCGAATAATATTGTGCATAAAACGATTGAACACTTAGTCAAAAGCCTGGCTATCCCAAGGTACATGGATCGCGTTATTGATCTCAAATTCGATGCAGGTGTAACTCTTAGAGTAGGGGGCCAGGAGGTTGTTATTGGAAAAAGGAGAATACACTTGATTGCGGTTGGTAAGGCCTCTTCTAGCATGTTTGACTGGATGTGCAACAAGCTAGAGGAGAGGGGTGCCCGTATAGAGACTAGCATTATTGTTACCAGCAAGGACATGCCCGCGCCAAGGGGCTGCGATGGGTCCGATGTTGAAGTCATAAGGGCGGGCCATCCGTTGCCTGACCACAAAAGCGTGGAGGCCGCTGAGAGTATCCTAAGCCTCGCACGAGGTCTGGGAGAGGCAGACGCTCTTGTGCTCCTCCTGTCGGGAGGAGGATCCGCCTTGATGGAGCA
>JALTXS010000091.1 GCA_027048265.1 Desulfurococcales archaeon | reverse complement strand
TCCGGACGATTGCCCAAGGTTATGTCGGTCTCAAAAAGCCTCTCCACAGGTAGCCTCCTCTGAATCTCCTCTACAACATACCCCATGATCTCCTCACGTAGAGGAACATAGAACATGAGAACGCCCCGCTCCTCAGGGAACACAGTATTGCCCTGCCATCTAAGAATCCACTTAAGGGACTCACCGACGCCCCTGACACGGAATTTGGGATCGGGAAGGTAGGGTCCCTTTAAGAACACGTGAGCAGTGGTAATCCCCAACTTCTTCTCATTAAACGTGACCCTGAACCGAAACCCAACCTCATACATGCGAAGATACCTGCGCTTTGTAAAAAGTATTCCTTCATCAATGTGACGCGCAAGGTCCATGTACTGTATAGGAGGCTTGTGACTAACAATATACTCAAATATCTTTGCAAACTCGTCAATCATCAGTAGCTCATAAGGGTCAACAGTCCTTGGTGGGAGGGGTTTTCTTGAGCTCATCTCCGCTCAATATTTTGTAAAACCTTTACAGGAATATATCAAGTTAATTCAAAAGACAGAGCATAGAGTACAACGATATAACCTAAGAAGAAGACGAAGATACGGAATCTAAATAACACATAAAAGCTTGCTTTAGATTTTAGAACTAGGTTTGTGTTAATAAAATAAACACTTAACTTATCTAATATATTTAGAAAAACACTTTATGCATCAAAACACGAAATCTTACCAACCCTTGTCATCTGGTATCTCCCAGTTCATGGGTTTCACCTCCTCTAGGATTTTTTCCACGGGTAGGAGGAAGCCTGAGTTTTTCTCTAGCAGTGTTAGCAGGCGGGCCATCTCGGGGCCCGTGAGGGGCGTTGTTTTGGGTTCTTGTGTGGACATTTCGGTGCTCCTCCGTGTACGTTTTATGTATTTGTTTTCCATCGTGATTTGATTTGGTTCAGATTTTGGGGGGTTTTGTGAAAATTTTGATCGCTATTTATCCCTTTTTTACGTAGTTTGTTTACGGTTTTTCACAGGGTGGGGGATGGTGTTACGGGGCTGGTTTATTTACAGTATAGTAATACCTGTGAATATCATGGCGTTTATCGTATCGGTTGGTTTACAGTAAGTTTTTTATGTAACTGGATGTGGGGAACTGTTATGGCCTCATGTGCCCAGGAGATATAATTGGCACAGGTGCATGACTCAACGCGGTATTGAGGAGCAGGGTGCCACGGGCACATGCCAGGAGTTGCGGAGCTGCCCCTACACTGGGGAAGGGTGCCCGCGTGGATGATGCGGGTTATGGAGAGGCTAGGGGCAGCCATCATCAGGGCGGTGGTGGAGATCTGGGGCCCCGAGGGCGTTTTAAGGGGGCTGGCCGACCCCATTTGGTTCCAGGCCTTCAACAACGCTATTGGCATGGACTGGGACAGCAGCGGGTCCACCACCGTTGTCATGGGGGTGGTTAAGAAGGTCTCCTGGGAGGAGGACCTGGGCTTCCTCGTCCTGGGGGGCAAGGGGGCCCGTATGCGCTTGGTGCCCCGCGAGGCCCCCGCAGCGGGTGAGAGGCTGGGCCTGGATCCGGATTTGCTGGAGCGCTTCAGCCGGTCCGCCGCTCGGGTGGACAGCGTGTTCCTCCAGGACGGCCACGAGCTCTACCAGCACTACCTCGTGGCGACGAGGCGGGGGGTCTTGGTGGTGCAGCAGGGCATGAGCCCCCGCGAGGGTCTTGCGCGGAGGTACCACGTGGTGGAGGAGGGCCTGGAGAGACCCCACTCTGCGGTGGCGGGGGTGAGGAGGCCCCTGGTGCTCAGCGCCCTTGGTGCCGAGGCCCGGGAGCACAGGAGGGCGATACTGGACGTCCTGGGCGAGGGCCCGCGTAGGGTGGAGCGCCTCCTCTGGGAGGCCTACCGGGCCCTGCGGGGCCCCGGGGGCCTGGATCGGTTCCTGGAGAGACACGAGGCCGGCGGCGCCGGTGGATCGGGGGAAGGGGCTGTGGAGGGGGAGGTGGTTAGGATCTACCGGCCTGAGCCCCCTGGCCGGAGGCTGGTGGAGAACCTGAGGCGCCTGGCCGAGGACCCGCCTGAGGGTGAGGGGGAGCTCCTGGTTAAGGAGGGTCTGGGGCCCCGGGCTTTCCGTGCCCTCAGCCTCATATCGCACCTTATCTACCGGGTGCCGCCCAGCACCCGTGACCCCGTGACCCATAGGCTGAATCCCTTCGCCTACGCCTACAGTGTGGGTGGCAAGGACAGGGTTCCTTACCCTTTCGACGCCAGGACCGCGGAGAGGGTCATTGTCACGCTGGAGGAGGCGGTGGAGAGGGCCCGGCTGGGGGAGAGGGACAAGCTACGGGCCTTGGAGAGGCTGGGTAGGCTCGCCGAGAGGGTCCTGGGCGAGGAATAGCGATGGGCGGGGCGACCGGGCTTGGGGAGGAAGGAGAAGAAGCGGGACCGGATTGTGCTGGCGAGGTGGGGGGACCTCTACAGGCTTCTCGGGGAGTCTGAGATAGTCCTCATAGTACTCGACGCCCGTAACCCCCTTGGCACCCTCTCCCGCCGCCTCGCTTCCTGGGCGAGGAGGAAGGCCGAGCACTGGGTCCTGGTGCTGAACAAGGCCGACCTAGTGCCCCCTGAGGTGGTCTTCGCCTGGCGGGGTTATCTGGAGGAGAAGATGGGCGCCCCAATGGTGGCTACGAGCGCCACCCAGCGTATGGGCACCCTCCAACTACGCAGGCTCCTGCGGCGCCTCTCCAAGGATATAGAGGGACCCCGGGTGAGGATGCTCGTCGCGGGGGTCCCCAAGACGGGTAAGTCGAGCCTCATAAACGTCCTACGGGGCCGCCACAGTGCGCCCACGAGCCTCTACCCGGGATCCCCGGGCTACACGAGGACGTACACGCTCTACCGCCTGGAGGGCCGCCTCTACGTCTACGACACCCCCGGGACGGCGCCGGATGTGAGCGACGAGCTGGAGAGGCTCATTAGGATATACCCTCCCGAGAAGCTCCGGGCCCCCGAGAAGATTGCTGCCCGCATAATAGAGAGGGTCTCCACCCGGTTCCCCCACCATGTTAGGGAGGTTTACAAGGTGGACGATCCCGGGAACCCCTACCATGTCCTGGAGGAGATCGCGAGGAGGAGGGGATGGGTGGAGAAGACCACGGGAGAGCCCTTGGTGGAGCAGGCGGCCCTGGTGGTGATAAGGGACTACCTGAGCGGGAGGCTCCTCTACTACGAGGAGCCCCCCAGGTAGAAAGAGTGCCTCTCCCATGAAGGGGAGGGGTCA
>JALTXS010000090.1 GCA_027048265.1 Desulfurococcales archaeon | reverse complement strand
GATATCATGGAAAAAGCTGTGGAGTTCTCCGCGGGACTCAGGGCTGAGAAGTATGAGCAATTGCTGGAATCCCTAGACGTTGACCTCTATAGGGGGAACGCCCGTTTCACTGGCCCCCACAGCATAACGGTTGATGACACCACCCTGTGGTTTGATAAGGCGATAATAGCAGTGGGGGGCAGGACGGTGGTCCCTCCCGTGGATGGTGTTGATAAGGTCAGGGAAAGGCTTCTCGACAACGAGCTGCTGTTCGGGGGCAAGGTTAGGGAACTGGAGAGCGTCGTTGTCATTGGGGGTAGGGCACAGGGCGTTGAGGTTGCACAGATTCTCGCCAGGGCTGGTGTACGGGTCACTCTACTCCAGCGCAGCCCCCGTCTCCTGCCCAGCGAGGAGCCTGAGGCGGGAAAGTACATGGCGAAGGTGCTTCAGGACGATGGCGTTGAGGTGCTGACTGGAGTGTCCCTAGAACGGTTCGAGAGGGGCTCCAATGGGAGTGTTTCGATAAGGTTCACGCGTGGGGGCGAGCCTATGGTGAGGGAGGCCGAGTACGTGTACCTTGCCACTGGGAGGAGGCCCAAGCTACAGGGAATGGGCCTGGAGAGAGTTGGTGTCAGGGTTAGTAAAGAAGGTTTCATAGAAGTTGACTCAAGGCTGAGGGCTGCTCCCAACATCTATGCTGCGGGTGACTGTATTGGAGAGCCTATGCTAGAACCCGTTGCCGCGCGTGAGGGATATGTTGCCGCGGTGAACGCGCTGGGCGGGGGCCTCTCCATGGACTATACCGTAGTCCCCCGAGCAGTGTTCACCGACCCCGAGTACGCCACAGTGGGCCTCACTGAGGCCGAGCTAGCACGGAGGATAAAGGCCTGCTCGTGCAGAGTCGTGGACCTCTCCACCGTTCCCAAGGCCCGGATACTGGGCCGGGACTACGGGTTTGTCAAGATGGTCGTGGACCCCTGGGACAAGAGGGTTGTGGGCGTGCACATGCTTGCCCCTAACGCGTCCGAGGCCATACACGAGGCAGCCCTGGCGATAAGGGCGGGGATGACCATAGATGATATTATAGATACTATACACGTTTTCCCAACGGTGTCGGAGGCGCTCAAGTACGCTGCCCTAGCCTTCTATAGGAACGTCTATAAGATGCCCTGTTGCCTGCTGTAAAAACTAGACAACACTAGTAAGACTAGTGTTCCAACAAGGAGCCACGTGTTTTTCTAAAAACAAGCTCTGCACAAAAAATCGATG
Source organism: Desulfurococcales archaeon (assembly GCA_027048265.1). GTDB lineage: Archaea > Thermoproteota > Thermoprotei_A > Sulfolobales > Fervidicoccaceae > JALTXS01. Next base: position 2,036 of record JALTXS010000090.1, on the reverse strand, counting down.
TAGGACCAGTTTCTCCTAGTCCGATTCAAAGGCCACCGCCTCATCCGCTTGGAAGCCTATCTTGCGATGGGTTCCGTCGCAGAGAGGCTTTTTCTGAGAGGCTCCGCACCTGCATAGGGCCGTCCTTACCTTACCATCGACCTCTACTAGGAGGGGCCCGTTCTTGGCTGCTATAATCCTGAACCGGGGCATGGCCTCGTCCCCAGGGTCTTTTTGACACTTTGTATGGGTGCCCACATGGGTGAAAATAATGTTTTTGCAAGTACGGGCCTTTTAGCTCAGGGCAGGAGGCCCCTGAGCCAGCCCAGCGCCGCGTCGAGCTGGTCTCCGAAGGCGAAGCCCGTCACGTGGAGGGCGCTCGCCACGCTCGCGGCGACGCCTGCTAGGAAGAAGAGCTTGTTCCAGACAAGGCTGTTGAACCGGGTTATTCTGAGCCCATAGGTCTGGCCGCGGAGGGGGTAGAGCCAAGCAACCCCATAGACGGTCAGGCTGTCGACCGCGAGGTGGGAGAGCATGCCCGAGGCCCAAGAGACCCCCACAAGCAGGGAGAGCCTCGGCCCCGCCCCCAGGTATAGGGCGGCGAAGGAGGCCAGTAGGGTGGTTAACAGGAGGGCGAAGACGTTATGCAGGGTCTTGCGGTGGACTCCGAACTTCACGTCGTTGTCGGGAAAAACGCCCGCTACCCCAGCCACAAGCCATACTAGCATGAGCTCCCCAGCACCCAACTCGGGGATGGATAGGGTGGCCACCAGGCTTGAGAATCCCATCGCTACCGCTATGTGGGCGGGCCTTTCCAAGAACTCACCCCATCGACAGAAGCTGGCCAAGGAGCACTATTCAGGAGGGGCTTTCCTGTTAGTACTCCAAACTCTTGTAGAAAAAGGCTTTCCCATGTAACTCGGGATTCGAAGGGGGAAGAAGTGATGGTGGCGGGGCCCCGCGTGGTAGCGGGGGGTGGATTTGAACCACCGACCTCGGGGTTTCTCCGGCGGGCGGCCTGGGCTCTAGGGTATAATTCTTCCTTCACTTGGGTAATAAGGTTTATCTATGACCAAAATGCTACATTTAGATGTAGTACATCCAAAGTATAATACTACAGATGTAGTTAGTGCGTCGAGGATGGTGTAGGATGGGCAGCCTCTTCGTGGACCGTGAACGGGAGCTAGGAGTGCTAAACAAGGTATACACGCGGGGCGGCCAGCTGGTTGTGGTATATGGGAGGAGGAGGGTGGGCAAGACCCGTCTCCTCCTAGAGTGGCTCCGGGGTAAGAGGCATGTCTATTACCTTGCGGGTCCCTGGTCCCACGAGCGCAACTTGGAGGAGCTCGCACGGAAGGCGGGAGAGCAGCTGGGCCTAGAAGCCCTGGGCCAGGCCCGTTTCCAGAGCCTCGACGCTCTCCTGGGCCTTATGGTGGAACTCGTGGGGGCCTCAGAGAAGCTCGTGGTCGTGATAGACGAGTTCACCTACTGGGCCCGTGGATGGCCGGGGGTGGTGGGGGAGCTCCAGAGGTTTGTTGACACGCTCCTCCCCCGCACCCGTGCGACTGTAGTAGTCTCAGGTAGCCTCACCGGGATAATGGAGCGGGAGGTTATAGGAGTTAGGGCACCCCTCTTCGGCAGGGCGGGGGCCCGGATAAGGCTGGAGCCCCTCCCCCTCTCCTGCACTAGGCCCTTCGCCCCCGGCTATGGGGAGGCGGAGCTCCTCGCACTCTACGCTCTCGTGGGGGGAGTGCCCCTCTACCTGGACCGCATGGACAACAGCAAGCCCCCCCTGGAGGCCTACCTGGAGCTCTTCGCCCCCGGGGGGCTCCTGGAGGACGAGCCCCTCCTCTCCTACAGGGAGGAGTTCAGAGACCCCACCCCTTACACGGGGCTCCTGAGGGAGATAGCTGCGAGGGGGCCCCTGACCCTCGGAAAGGCAGCCAAGCTATCCCACCTGCCCACAAGCCACGCCTCCCGCTACCTGCAGACCCTGGTTCTCCTGGGCCTGGTCGAGCCCCTCCCCCTCTTGGGGAGCCGCAGGAGGCTGTACCGCG
>JALTXS010000089.1 GCA_027048265.1 Desulfurococcales archaeon | reverse complement strand
GGGACAAAGTACTCGAACGCTACAAGACATCCGCTCCCAATCCCCCGGTTCGCCACATATCCGTAAATGGGGAGGTGACAGAGCTCGGTGAAGGCCCCTCTAATCTAACGGTGGTAGCAGCCCACCTAGACCCCCTTCCTTACTCGCACTGGGGTATACCGAGGCATAGAATAGACTGTCGCAACCAAGAACAGGGCAATGGTGGACACACCTACCACCCCCAGCCCCACGTGCTTACACACGTACCCGTGGAGGCGCATGACACCGGGAAGAGGGGCGTAGTTTTACGTATTGCCAAGTTCCAGGGCATGGGAACGGACACCTCAACCTACGAGGAGGTAACTCTCAGGCCCTCTAGGGACACCAGTACCCCCCATCACCCACTTCTGGGGCAACTGGGTCTCCCAAGGGGGCCTGAGAAGAGTATGATGGCCGCGGGATACTCAGCCATATCCAAAGAAAAACTTCTCATGGTATGGGGCCTAGGCAGCCACCAGGGCAAGTCCGCCTCTCCCCTGCTTATAGCGTCCCTGAATACCGATTCTCCAGGACACAGACGCTATGCGATAGTACTCCACCGGGGGATATACAATCCCAGGGTCATGATTCTTCAGCCATTCGCATTGGCCCCACTCGTGCTTAGGCCGGGCGAACGCGCGTCGTCGAGCCTGATATTACTCGACCTGGGGGAAGAGTGGCTGGGGATTGCTGCAAAAGAACCCATCCTCATCAAGAACCGCCAAGGCAGCCTACAGGCTTATCCCCGTTCCTCCATCCTCCTAACCGGACCTTCCAAGAACCCCCCGTTACACATGATTGCCCTCTGGGGTGCCCTGGCAAGCCCCCGGTCTATAGCAGAGTGCACTACTCCCCGGGTTACTCTCGGGGATCCCCGCATCATTGTTTCAAGGGCCGCGTGGAGGTCCCTGGGCGGGCATACTTGGGAGGCCCGGATAGACCTCACCAACCCCACAGGCCATAACGTTGCTGCAAGGCTTAGGGTGGAGCCACCCAATTTTGTCGATGAGGCCAGTATTGAGGGGGAGCCCCTCATACCAGAGGACAGGAACTCCATAAACCTTTTCATACCCCGTTACCATTCCACGAGAATTGTTCTTAAGACGAGGAAAAGCAGGCTCTTCCAACTAATAGGCGGGGGCACCGCGGGACTAGCCCGGGGGTAGCGTGGGTTGCCTAGGGTAATGGTAGTGGTAGTGGGCCTCCCTGGGTCTGGCAAGTCCAGGGTTGCCACGCTTATCTCAAGAGGGCGGGCCCCCATATACGTCATGGGGGATGTGGTGAGGGCCAGGCTGAGGGAGAAGGGCCTCCCAATAACCCTTGAGAACCTAATGCGTGAGGCCGAGGAGATAAGGAGGGAGCACGGAAGGGCGGGAGTGGCCCTTCTCCTCTCAGAAAGGATAAGCCAGGACCCCTCCCCGAAAATCGTAGTCGACGGGGCACGTAGCCTGGACGAGGTAAGGATACTAGCCAGGTCGGTAGATTGCCTACGCATGGTCGCGGTCATGGCATCGCCCTACACTAGGCTCAACAGGTTACGCTCTCGGGGGAGAGAGGGCGATCCACGGAACATGGAGGAGCTACTAAGAAGGGACCTGAAGGAACTGGGCTTCGGACTGGGGCACTTGATTGCATTGGCCGACCACGTTGTAGTGAACGAGGGGGGCTCTGAGGAGCTTGAGAAGCAGGTGGAAAGCATGGGGGATGAGCTTTGGGGTTGCAGTGGAGAGTCCGTGTGGAAATACCTCTGAAGCCAACAGAGGACGATGATAGGGTACTGGGCCTGGTTGACAAGATTATATCACCTGACCGGATTTATGTGGAGGAGACTGGAGAGTTCAAGACAATAGTAGCCGAAGCCCAATGCGTGTCCAGCCTGAGAAAGCTCCACTCCCTGCTCCGCAGGGAACGTATCCTGGACTCGGCCCGCCGCCGCATGCTCCGAAACATAGCTGGTGAGACCCTGGTCATACTCCTCCACAAACAGGCCCTAGCGGTGGGGAGGGCCTCCCTGGTAGACGAGGAGTCGGAGAGCCCCCTAGGCCCTGTTCGCGTGGAGATACGGCACCCCAACCCACGGGAGGTTGTTGACTGGCTTGCCCCCGCCACGCGCAGGGGTCGGCCTCTCTGGGAAAAAGAGGGTGTGACCAGCGACTGCGCCTAGTTCCCCGTGTCTGGGAACACGTTATTAGGGATGCGCTACACATGGTGTATGGAGCGCTGAGCCAGACCCTACCCTTGGGTGGACGCTTTGGTTGATGAGAACACCCTCTCCATATTAGAAAGGACACTGGATCTCACGCGGGCTCACAACAGGTGGAGGACCCGTGAGTCGATTAACTTAATCGCAAGCGAGAACGTGATGAGTCCCCTGGCCCTCAGGGTCTACCTTAGCGACTTCATGTACAGGTACGCTGAGGGCAAGCCCTTCAAGAGGTACTATCAGGGAACCCGCTATATTGACGAGCTGGAGACCCTCCTGGCCAAGCTCATGGGGGAGCTCCTCGGCGTTGAGCATGTCGAGACTCGCCCCGTGAGCGGAACCATTGCTAACGCGAGTGTCTTCAAGGTCCTCGCAGGCCCAGGTGACAGGGCCCTAATAGCCCCCGTACAGGCCGGGAGCCACGTGAGCCACACCAAGTACGGCACCCTGGGTGCGCTGGGGATAGAGCAGGTTAGTATGCCCTATGATGAGGAGAACATGAACGTGGATGTCGACGGGGCCCTCAAGATGATAAGGGAGGTCAGGCCCAAGTTCATAGTCCTGGGCGGGAGCGCCTACCTTTTCCCACACCCCGTCGAGGAGCTTGCGGATGCAGCACATGAGGTCGGCGCCAAGGTGGTCTACGACGCGGCCCATGTTCTGGGGCTCATAGTGGGGGGCGCCTGGCCCAACCCCCTAGGGAGGGGCGCGGACATCATGACGGGGAGCACCCACAAGACCTTCCCCGGCCCCCAGGGGGGCATAGTAGCGTTCGCCCGCAAGGAGGACTATAAGCCCGTCTCCAAAACCATTTTCCCCTACTGGGTGAGCAACCATCATCTACACAGGATACCCGCCACCATCGTGACTGCCCTTGAAATGAGGGAATGGGGCACCCGGTACGCGGAGCAGGTGGTCAAGAACGCGCGGAAGCTTGCTGAGGTCCTGCACAACCTAGGGTTCCAAGTCTTGGGCGAGAACCTGGGCTTCACCAAGAGCCACCAGGTTCTCGTGGACGTCTCTAGGCTAGGAGGTGGGGCTAAGGCCGCTAAACTGCTCGAGGA
>JALTXS010000088.1 GCA_027048265.1 Desulfurococcales archaeon | reverse complement strand
CCCGGGTTCCAAGACAGCGACTACGGGGAGGTGGTCGGAGGCACCCTCTCCGGCTACGCGGTAGTCCTGTAATGCCCCTCTCTCCAAGAGCTTCCAGCTTGGGGCCACATAGTCTATAACCACCTGCGTCTCCTCTCCCAGGCAACAGGTGGGGGACACCCCATCGTCCGGCCCTAGGAAAGCATAGTCCTCACCCAGCAGCTTGAGGGCCTCTCCCCCCTCCTCGTTAAAGTCCCCGCACAGGACCATAGCCTCAGGGTCTTCCCGGGCCCTTTCTAGGAGGAATCCGGCCTGCAACAGCCTCTCCCCCGGGTCGAGGCCCAGGTGCACGTTGACCAGCACCAGCCCTCTCGTCTCCGCCTTGACCCCAGCCCTCTGCTCCCCCCGGCTGGGGAGTAGAAAGCCCTCCGCCCACCTCAGCTCCCCGACCGCCGCAACGGCAACGCCGTAGGTTGACTCTATCGCAGGCTGATAAGCAACATCGTAGCCAGCAAGCCTAAGGAGGAGGACCTGGTCAATGTAGGCACTTGTCAATCTCCCTCCGTCCACCTCCTGCAGGCAGGCCACCTGCGCCCCCAGCCTAGACAGCACCCCCGGTACCTCCCACGAGTTGAACCTCGCATTCCACGTGTACCCCTGGTGGAGATTGTAGGAGACCAGTACAAGTCCTCCCTCAACCTCCCCACGTGGGGCAAGCGGGGAAGCCAGCAAGGGAGCCAGCACAGCAGCCCCCACAAGCACGACGAGCAAAGTCCCTGCATAGAGGGCAACTTCCCCCACCATATGCCGTCCTCCCAGGACCTCTCCCTCACGCCCAGCCGAGTGCGATAGCAGGGCCACGGAGAAGCAGGCCACTGCAAACACGGCTTCCAGCCTATCAGCAAGGGGCCATAAGCCCAGGTAGGGGTAGGCGTAGACACCCACCGCCATCACAGTAAGGGCTACAAACCAAAGCCCGGCTAACAGCGGCCCCCTGGCAAGGCGCCCCCTCGCCGCCAGACCCCCGGCGCCCAGGGCCGCCAGAACGCTCCCCACCAGCCACCACCAGCCTCCCATGACAACGAATACTCCCGCTAGGGCCATGAGAAGTCTAGCTGTGGTCGAGTTAGTCAAGACGCCCAGCATGACGAGCATGGAAAGGGCAAGGGACAACGCCGCGAGCTCGCCGGGCCCGTACGCGTGTAGGCCCGATAGCCTGAGAAGGGCATTCGAGTACCCCAGTCCCAGCTCCACAAGGCCCAGGAGCAGGACGAAGAGGCCCGCCGTCAAGGGCATGGGGCTCCACAATGTTGACTCGGGATCCCGCTTTGACTGTAAAGCGGTGGTGAACCCCGCCGTCACCAGGAGTCCCCCATACACCACTGAGGTAACAGGGTGGTCAAACGGCTCCGCCCCACCCGATGCGATGCGAAAGGCAGCGTCTATCCCCAGGCCGACAGCCAGGGCCCTCGCCACTGCCCATGCCCTGTGGGTCTCTGACGTCCCTGGTGAGGCTAGCATCCAGGGCACGAGCCCCGCCACGGGAGCCGCTACCATATACAGGAGGTCAACGTTGTCGTTGAGCATGGCAACGGCGCCGTAGAGCGCAATCGCTGCACCCCCCAGCCTCCACACGTTGACCATGGAGCCCAGGCGGAGGAATGCAAGAAAGACAAGAACCCCCGCCAGAGAGGGCACCCAGTCCCCCAACCAGAGGTGATCCCAGAGGGCCCTATAGGCCCCCGCCACGAGGAGCCTGTAGGATGATACACCTCCCGCAGCAACCACAGCCGTTATGATGGCATCCAAGCGAGTCCAGCCCAAGCGCCCCACCACCGGGGCCCCGTGATGCCCCTATGGGAGGCCTAGCGTGCCTAGTATAAAAACCCCACCCCCTCTAGCCTTTCGCTCTCCTAGCTATGCTCCTGAACCGGTGGGCGAGGGCCCTGGCTCTCCTGAGCTCCCCGGGCCTCGTCGTATGGGCAAGGGGGCACTCGGTGTCAACGTGAGGCTCAAGGCTCCGGGGGTCGAGGACGATTGGGTAGAAACTGCACCCCAGGGGCCGGTGCTCGTAGACCCTGCACTTGCCCGTGCGGGGGTCGAGGAAGACGCAGTGGCCCCTGGGCGTGTTCCTGAGCCTCAGGAGCCCCCTCTCGTCGGGCTCGGCGAACTCCTCCCTCCTGTAGCCCAGTGCCTCCAGCCTCTCCACATCCTCGGGGAGCAGGAGCATCTCCGTGCCCCAGCAACATAGGTTGCAGGACACGCAAGTGCTCCGGGCCCTCCAGACCGTGGGGGTCTTGCCAGGGTGCAAGCGCCTCACCCGGGGCGCAGTATTTATTCGGGGCCCCGTGTCCTTAATCAAAACCACTCTTGGGCAAGGGTGGTGCATTTTGGAGGCCGCCGTGCACAGGAAAGTCCCCCGCACCATGTCAACCCAGCACCCCGACAACGCCCGCGTGCCCCCTTGGGTGGGAGGTGAGGTCATAGCGGGGGAGGCGGAGGTGGAAGAGGCCTTCCGCGCCTACTCGGAGTACGGCGTGGAGGAGGTGATGTGGGACGCGGAGGGCAAGGACGTTGACACGAGGGTGGTGAGGAAGCTCCTCGCCGGCTACCCCGAGTTCTTCCGCGACCGCATTCTGGGGAGGGACGTGTACCTCACCCCCCGTCTCCCCAACCCCTATGTTGAGGAGGCGGAGAAGAAGGTCTTCTCAGAAACCCTGGAGAGCATACCCCTAGCCTACGACGTGGCCCGTGGCTTCTATGGCAAACACTTGGAGAACCCCCCGGTCTTCGAGGTGATACTCCCCTTCACCCAAAGCTCCCGCCAGGTCCTAAGCGTTGAAGACTATTATGAGAGGGTGGTTGGGAGGAGAGATGAGATCCTCCTCACCACGGGGGCCCGGGTAACCGACCTCATTGGCGAGACTCTCCCCAAGAGGGTCCGCGTCATCCCCCTGGTGGAGAGCATGGAGGCCATGCTAGGGGTAACGGGGATAGTGGAGCCCCTCATTAGGCGCCCGGGGGTCCCCTACCTGAGGGTCTTCCTAGCCCGGAGCGACCCCGCGCTCAACTACGGCCTCGTGACAGCCGTGCTCATGGTAAAGATAGCCCTGTCCCGGCTCTCCCAGCTGGAGAACCGGCTGGGTAAGAAGATATACCCCATACTCGGCGTGGGGGGCACCCCATTCAGGGGGCATCTGACGCCCGATAACGTGGAGAGGGTGCTGGAGGAGTACGGGGGGGTGCAGACCTTCACGGTGCAGTCCAGCTTCAAGTACGACCATGAGCCCCGGAGGGCAAGGGAGGCCATCGCTCTCATCAACAACAC
>JALTXS010000087.1 GCA_027048265.1 Desulfurococcales archaeon | reverse complement strand
ATCACGACTCTATCGACCAGTGGTCGAAATACTGGTCGCTAACCATGGTATATTTTATATAAAAGATTTACTAGAATTATACAAGTAGAATAACAATCCTAACATCTGTTGTTCCACATGGGTTTTTATGGGTGGAGTATCATGGCTTTTCCAAGCGTGAGCACCAGTCGCCCCGCCAGCTACCTTGATATTCTCGTGGATGGTAGCCTGGTAAAGGCTGTTTACCTTATTAAGAGAGAGGAGGGGATTATCGCCCACTGGCCGCCCCACAGCCTAGACGCTGAGGCGCTGGCGGTGGGGGAGAACCTCAGCGTTCCCATGAGGCAGGGACTTTACATTGTCTTGGGCGGGGATGAGCTTCTGGACAAGTACGTGGGCCTTGTCCTGGGCCGGGGGGTTCTCCTGCTACGTCTCGCGAGCAATATCCCTGTTGAGGAGGTGGGGGAGAGGTTGTCGAGGACCTACCTTGTCTTCAGACGTGGCCGCAGGGGCTCCTCAGGTGGGCTGGGCGAGGAGGAGGAGCCCGGGGGTGAGGGCCAGGCTGGTGGCTAGGGCTAGGGTGGGCGAGCCTGTTGCTAGGGTTGTGAATACTGCCTGCGCCACTAGGGTTAGACTTGCCAGGAGTGCTCTAGCTGTTCTCGTGGAGAGCCTTGCTTCTAGGCCCAGCATGAGGCGGTATAGGGGGTTCTTCTTTCCCCGAAGGTGCTCGGGCATGCGGTGGTAGAGCTTGAGTCCCTCCTCTTCGAGGCGGTAGTAGATGCCCCGGCGGGGATGGCTTATCCTGCGGAAGATCCTGTTGGGCGGTAGGCTGAAGAGGTCTAGGTAGCTCTTCGCCCTCTCGGGGCTTAGGTTCATCAGACGTGCCAGGGTTTTCAGGGGAAGAGTGTGCCCCGGTGCATGGGCTAGGTAGAGTATGGCCTTGTAGAGGTACCTTGACTCTAGGAGGCTTCCGGCTAGGAGCTCCTTGCGCGCTATGGTGGCGTGGCTCGCCTCCTGTTTTTCCTCCGTGCCGGTGTCGTCCTCATCGCCTAGGACGGCGAGGAGCTTGAGGGCGTATTCTCTCCCACCCTTGCTGAGAGTGTACTCGATCTCCCGGGGGCCGAGCCGCTTCTCCACTATGCCCTTGTTCTCTAGCTTGCGGAGGGCGTCTAGGATGGCCTTTCTCCTCTCTCCCAGCTTCTCGGAGAGGGCTGTGGCTGTGAGGGGGTGGCCGGCGGCGGTGAGGGCCATCACGATCTCTAGCTGTATTGCGCTTCGGGAGAAGTCTATGGTGTTGTCGAGCTGTTTTAATAGGGTGAGTTTCCTTAAAGCCTTCTTGGTGAGACCCACCGCCGCCACCCCTGAATGATTGGGTATTTGATATATACTTTGTAAAAACCTGTAATTATTTTACAGTACATCATAGGGTATAATAGTGTCCTCCGGGTTAAAAACCTAACCCTCATGCACGGAGACCAGCCATGAAGCTCCCTCGACCAGCGCTCCTCCTACTAGCAATAACAACAGCCCTGGCCCACCTGACATTGAACGCTTATCCCACGTTTGCCCAGACCACTCCCTGTCCCACGAGCATCGACGGTCAGGGCGTGGTGAGGAGCATAAGGGGCCTCGACAGGGTCGAGATAATGCTCATAGCGGGAGGCGACCGCCAGTCGATAACCGTCTCTCTCGCGGGAGTCGACCTCATACCACCAGCTGCTAGGGAGAGCCCCCGGCTGGTGGAGGAGCTGAGGAATATGGTCGAGCTCGCTCCCGTCTACGTGGACCTGAGGCCAGGGAAGGAGAATGGTACAAGGGAGGCCATACTCTTGGTCCCCCTGAACCTAACCCACGTGCTGAACGTGAACGCCTGGCTCCTGGAGAAGGCCGGGGTGAAGACGGCGGGTGGTTGCAAGGTCCTTGAACTCCAGAGCCTCTCCCAGCCCGGCAACGGGGGTTTGGAGAACCCCCTGGCGCAGCAGGGAGGGGAGGCTGGCAGGGGGAGGAGCTTCACCAGCTTCGCCATCACGCTCCTTGTAATATTCCTGATCCTCGTGATAATAGTGGTGCTTGTGAGCCTCTACGGCTGACGCTCCCCGCGTGGAGGTGCCCCAGTTGGACTGCCTCGACAAGAACACGCCGACGGTCATGGTGGTAAGGGAGGCGGGGATAAGGGCCTTGAGGGCGCTTAACAGCCGCTACGCCCGCATGCTCAGGGCCCTAGAGCTCCTGGGGAGCGAGGGCAGACTGGGCGAGGAGGAGATAAGGGAGGCCCTACGCTCCGAGAGGCTCCCATGGAGGGGGGTGGGGCAAACCCTGGGGGAGCTGGTGGAGCTAGGCTACGTGAATAGGGGGGAGGACGGGAGGTACTCGCTTACGGAGCTGGGGGGCTACGTGTACAAGGTCTTGGAGGCGCTGCAGCTTGTGTCCCGGGAGCTGGTCGAGAGTGCCAGGAAGGGGGATTTCGAAGACTCTGACGTCATGCTCGCCATAGTACACATGGGCCTCCATGTCCTACTAAGCATAATGATCCCCGTAGAGGAGCAGGAAAGATACCACTACCCCGGCCTACAGGCTTACGCCACGCTCCTCATAAGCAACGTGCTCTCCTGCATATACAACTCCCCCGGCCAGCCCTACAAACACGTGTTCGAACAGGTCCTGGAGTACATGGTTGACAAGGAGGAGGACGAGAATGGCGGTCCTAAGGGGAGTGAGAACAGCGGGCCAAATTAGCCCCCCACCCCCCGGCGAATCCGTGCAGCCCGCGGGCGTGGACCTCCGGGTGGACCAGGTTTTCCAACTGGGAGAGGAGGGCGTGCTCGGGAGGGGGGAGAGGAGGATCCCCCAGGCCGAGCCCCTGGAGCCCCAAGACGGATGGTGGCGCCTGGGGCCCGGGGGGTACAAGATAAGGTTCGTGGAGGCTGTCCTGGTGCCCGCGGACGCGGTGGGGTTCTGCTTCCCCCGGTCAAGCCTACTCCGCATGGGCGCCACTGTGGCCTGCGGGGTCTGGGACCCGGGGTACAGGGGTCGGGGGGAGGCGCTCCTCGTGGTCACTAACCCCCACGGCATCCTCCTGGAGAGGGGTGCTCGTGTGGCCCAGCTGGTGTTGGTGAGGATGGAGGAGGCCCCTGATCGGCTGTATGAGGGGGCCTATCAGGGGGAGAACCTGGAGGGTTAGCCTTGCCGGGGCCCGTGTTCCACGTTGAGGGCGACTCGGCTTCGCTGAGGCTGGGGGGCTGTACTCTCCGGTTTGAGAGGGAGGGCCTGCTCCTCGAGGGATGCAGGGCGGTCTTCTCGGGTGAGTATCGGGGGGAGAGGTGGAGGAGG
>JALTXS010000086.1 GCA_027048265.1 Desulfurococcales archaeon | reverse complement strand
ACCCTTCCTTATAACGCATTTACTGGATACCTTGTACCCACAAGTTGTAGTACTACTGGAAAATCGCAAGAGTCATATTACTTCGGCATAGCCCTTGCAACTTCGAACAATATAGGGAGTGGCTATTACGCGTCAGGCTTATGTACATATAAAGTAGGTAACCAAGTGCGTGAAAGAGTAGTCATTTCTAGAGAAGTCACTCTATTGGCTTCGTCTGCAAACTCGGCTCCTTTCGGACTTCAACCAGTTATAACATCCTTTATAAACCTAAGTCAAACTCCTTATTTACAAACAGCTAACTATACAAAAATCTTATCAAGTAATATTATATACCAGCTCACAGCTCAAGCTTTTGACTCAGTTTACACACCTCAATGGGTGGGTTTGTTAAGTAGTGGTTTCTATCAATACGGCTTATTTTTAACGAGTTACAGGTATCCTCAAGCCTCGTTTGACTTTATCTATATTACAAAGGAAATGCACCCTCAGTTCCTCTACCTGAAAACACAATCGGGGTCATACAATGTCGAGGTTGTGAGAAGCGGTCTGGGAACCGTGACAGTGGCACCCACCACAGCGTATGATCCAGTTTTCGGGGGTTATGTAATAGACCTCTACGCGGGGCCGAATACTGGCCAAAATTTCAAACCGTTCTTTCCGGGTCAGATTATTGTTAAGGACCTTGCCAACAATGTTCTCGCGACCTACACTGGAGAAATTATGGGTGGAAGCGTCTATAGGTTTGTGCCTGGGGGGCCTCAAGGGAGGATTAGCTTCACGTTCGACGTCGTTGTTGACCTAGGGGCTTTCGGCAGTGTGGGTGCCTTGGAGCTTGTTTATGACCTGTGGGCCAACGTGTCGGGGGTTGATGTGACGGTCGAGGTCTATGATCGTAGTGTGAGTAGCTTCACTGTTGTTACCAGCGGGTCGCCTCCCCTAAGCGGGTCCTCGTTGCTCCCCGGCTCCCCCTCCGATTATATTGGTCCTCTGAACAATGTTACGGTGAGGCTGAACGCCACTGGTTCATCTCCCTTTAGGATCCTCGTGGATCTCCTGAACATAGCATCCAGAGCACCCCTGGTTGAGGGAGAGGTCCTTATAATCGGGCAGGGTAGCAATCTTCACCTTTACAGCGTGGACTCCGCGGTGACCCCGCCCCAGGTGACCTACCTCACAACCATCCCCGCCCCTCCCAGCATAGATAGCCTGGGTTCTAGGGCGGATTTAACAGTCGTTTACCCCTTGGGAGTGCTGACCACGCCCTCTCGTGTTTTCGTCAGTCAGCCTGGACGAGGAACCTTCTGGGCGGACTTAGGCTCCTCACAGTGGAACCCGGTAACTGGAACGGCTGACGGCTCTATTGTAGAGACCATAGATGACGGGGGTAGTCCCGGAAGACAGGACTATGTTTTGGTGATTAATGATACGGGTGCAAGTTGGAGCTACTATATTATAAGTTATCATGGCACGGTGGTACCACTCATAACGACTCCTCCACCCGTGCTTGACTGGGAGGTCTTTGACAACAAGACCGCCTCCGCCTACACGGATTGGGGTTTACACACGTATGTGCTTGCTTTTAATACTAGCAAGTCAAGGCCCGTTATAACCGAGTTTAAGTTCAGCGGCCTCAGCCAGGCTGTCTATGTTAAGGAAGTAGGGGAGCTGGGGTTCATGAACGTGGTTGGTATGAGCCCCGGGCCCCCGGGCAAGATTTACATAATGCAGGAAGGTGGGCCTCTCCACGAGATGGATGTCGCTACGGGGATCGTGTCGAGCGTGCCCGTGGCCCTTCCCTTCACGCCCCTGGGCCCTGGGGACCGGCTGGAGCTGGTGGGGGGCCGCCCATTCTTCCTGAGGGCTGAGTCGAGCGATCAAGCTTGGGTGCTTATTTAGGCGGGGACTGTTGGCTTCTTGAGATTTCTACGAGCTCGCGGGGTCCCAGGACCTCTAGGCTGGTCTCGGGGACCTGGTTGGGGTCGGGGACTATGAGAAGGTGCCTAGCCTCCTCGTAGGAAGCAAGCTTGGCCTCGGCCTTTCTAACGTCGCTTCTCGTCAGTCTGTTGACCCACTTGACCTCGGCTACAATCTTTATCCTCCTCCCGTGGGCTAGGGCGACGTCAACCTCGGTGGGCTGGAGTATCTTGACGGGGCGGAGTCCATGGAGCTCCGCGAGGAGCCTCTCCACGAACACCTCGACGAGCTGGGGTATGAGGGCCAGGGCCGCCTTCTCCACAAAGCTTGGGGGCAGGGGGACCTCTCCGAGGCCATAGCGGGCTGTGAGATAGTAGCTGGTCCAGGTGAGGGGGCTTGCGTGGCGATAGAAGTGGCGCTCCCGCCCCCAGAGGGGGATCCGCTCGACAAGGCCCAGGCGTGTCATCAGGTGGAGGTACTTGGAAACGCTGCCCGGCTGAGGGTGGTCTAGGAGGCCTCTGGCGGCAAGGTACCCGGTTATGTGGGTGATGCGATTGTGCCCCGAGGCGAGGGCTTCCAGGATGGTGTTGTACCTTTGGGTGAGGGCGTGGTCCTCCTCCTCCAGCACCTCTCCCACGAGGCTCCTGGCCATGGGGGGGCTGTCCAGGATTATCTGGTCCAGGCTCCTGCCTATGAGGGTGGGCTCCTGGTAAAAGACCAGTCTCTCGACCAGCTCCCTCCCCGGCTCCACGCCCCAGGGGTGGGCGAGGAGGTCTCGGGGCGACACGAGGCCCACTTGGTGCTGGGCTAGGAGGCCCTGGAGAGGTGCCTCTGGGCCCCGAGTAAAGTGGCGGTGGTAGTGGAGGGTGCTTGTGAGGAGAACCAGCTGGGGCCCCAGGCACTCCCCCGCGTGTAGGGCGTCCATGAACTCCCCCGGGGCCCTGTGGAACTCGTCTATTATGAGGGCTTCTTCTCGCCTGCAGATTTGGAGGAACTGGCGGGCCTCATACTCCAACATGTTACGGGGGTCGAGGAACCGGCCTCCCCTCCTCACGATGTAGTAGCTGTGGTGGGGAAGGACGTGGCGGGCATAGAGGGTCTTCCCCGTCTTCCTACGCCCGTAGGCTAGCCTAGGCCCTCTGCTCTGGAGGAATCGGCGGTAGTGGGGCCTCTCGACAATAGTTATTTTTGTACCCAAGGTATTATACCCAGAGTATAATATCCTGGGTACCATAAATAAGCATTACCCAGACCCCGGAGTCACAAGACGTTGCTCACCCCCCTTGCTAAGAAGCCTCAAGTCCGCCCCCGCGTGTGAGGCGAGTAGTGGGAGGCCCAGGGAGCGGTAGACTCTCGCTTCCCTCACCAAAGCCTCCCCCAGCTCCCACCTCTCAAGAAAATGGGGAAGCCCCGGTAACAGCCTCTCCCCCACCAAT
>JALTXS010000085.1 GCA_027048265.1 Desulfurococcales archaeon | reverse complement strand
TGACCCACTCGTAGCGGTCCTCTAGCTTCCTCCTCACAACAGCGTACTTCTCCTCCCGGTTGACCTCCTCGACCCGGTCAACGTAATAGACGTAGGGGAGGTCCAGCCAGCTCGCCACCTGGGCGGGGATGTGGGCGGTGCTGCTGTCGATGGTCTCCTGGCCGAAGAAGAGGAGGTCGGGCACGCCGAGCTTCTTTATGGTCTGGCTGAGCACGTAGCTGGTGGCCAGGGTGTCTGCCCCGGCGAAGACCCTGTCCGTGACCAGGACGCCCTCGTCCACCCCCATGCCTATTACGTGCTCTATGCCCTTGACGGCGCTGGGCGGGGCCATTGTTATGACCCGCACCCTCCCCCCATGGGTGTCCTTGACCTTCAACGCGAGCTCGACCGCGTCCAGGTCGGCGGGGTTGACTATGCTGGGCACTCCCTCTCGTATGAGGGTCCCCGTCTTGGGGTCGAACCTGACGTTCTGGGTGTTGGGGACCCACTTTATCCCAACCATCATCTCGAGGCTCAAGTCCACCACCCTGGTCTCGGGGAGGCTGGTGTAGTGGCTTCTAGGAGAAACGGTAGTAGACGCCCCGGCCGCTCACGGGGTAGTCCCACTCAACGGCGTCGTGGGGGCACACCACGCGGCAGGTCCCGCACTCGAGGCAGCCCTCGTAGCTGAAGATAACACGGCCGCCTACCTCAACGTAGCACTCGGCGGGGCAGGCCCTTATACAGGGCTTGTACTCGCACTCCTCGCACTTCTCCGCGTGTAGTATTATGTGGGGCCTCTGGTCCACGTCGTAGACGTTCCTCTGGAGCAGGTCGTCTATCCTTAGGAGCTTCCGACGTGGGGCTTCCTGGGCCTGGCTCATAGGCTCATCACCACCTTGAGCATCCTTAGGGCGAACTCCGCGAACCCCACCCGGTTGCGGGAGAGGGCCCGGGCCAGGGCCTCGTGGGGCAGGGGCGTCTCCCTACCCAGGGTGTAGAGCTCCTCCAACGTGTCCAGGGCCACCTTGGGGTACTCTCTGAACATGCGGGGGTTCTTCATAGCATAACTGGCGCCCCGGTGCCTCATAAGGTCTCTGTAAATAAAGCTCTCCCGGAGGGGGACCTCATAGTGACTCCTCAGGGCCTCGGCGCTGGCCTCGCCCTCTGAGAGGGCCCTCTCCACGCCCTTTGCGGCAAGGTAGCCACTGTACGCGGCGTAGTCCACGCCCCTTATAGTGAGCCCCGTGTTCAGGAGGAGGCCCGCCGCGTCGCCGACGATGACCATCCCGTTGTAGGCGAAGTGCTCGGGCATGTAGCCCACGCTGTCCTCTATGGTCATGTGGGCGCTGTACTCCATAATGTCCCCGCCCTCGAAGAACCGGGAGAGCCGGGGGTGGGTGCGGAGCCTCTCCGCAAGAACATGAACCTGATCCCGGAGCAGCTGGTAGGCGCCCCCCAGGTGGACCACCAGCCCCACGCTAAGCGTGTCCCTGTTAGTGTACACGAAGGCGCCCCCGGGGATGAAGTCGGTGACCTCCCCCAGGAGCACCCAGGCCAGCCCCTCACCCTCTTCGAGGCCGAAGCGTTCCTCGATGGTCTTCTTGTCCAGCTTTATGACCTCCTTGACGCCCAGGGCCAGCTCCCTGGGGCTCGCCCGGGGGACGAACCCCGCCCTCTCTAGTAGGAGCCTGTTAACACCCTCCGCGACGACCACGACCCTCGCAGACACGCGGTCGGGGCCCGCGACAATGCCCCGCACCCTCCCCCCATCGAGCCAGAGGCCGTCGACCCTCACCTCATCCGCCAGCACCGCGCCAGCGTCAACGGCCTTCTGGGCGATCCACTGGGTGAACTGGGTGAGGTAGGCGGTGAAGCTGGTGCTAGCGCCCGCCCTGAAGTCGAGGGTGAGCTCCCGTTCCCCGTCGAGTATGGTGAACCGCTCTCTCCTCACCCACCTGTGTATGGGGGCCTTGTCCAGGTCGTCGAAGACCTCCCTGAGGGGCTCGGCGTAGATCCTGCCCCCGAAGACCTGCTTGGACCCGGCTCCCCTTCCCCTCTCCACCAGGAGTACGTTGAAGCCCCTCTTGGCCAGGTGGTAGGCGGCGGTGGCTCCCGCGGGGCCCGCGCCCACCACTATGGCGTCGAACTCCGCGCTCTGGCCCAAGCCCTACACCCCACGAGCGTGAGAAGGCGTTCCCTGGCTACGCTTGTTTGTTTCGCTCCCTTCTATAATTAATATTATGCAACAAACCCGCCCCAACATGTATTCATATAGATAGAATATTATAAACCAAACACTGGCAACCACACATATAACACCCCCCGGCAAACCAGGACAGGGGGCAACGCAATGGAGCACGACATGGAGGGCTTCCTCGAGGACGCCCGGGGCATACTGGCGGAAACCCGGGTCTACACCGAGGACTGGGCCCGCACACCTGGGGCACTGGACTTCTGGCCCCTGAGGCTCTGGGGGATGATCAGGAGGACAACCCCCCCTAGAAAACCCGGCCAACGAGCAGGGAGCCATGCCCACAGAGATCCCTTCGCCCTCCTACTCCCCAAGGATCCCGAGGAGCTACCCCCGCTCGTAGAGGCCGCCAAGCGGAGGGGGGTTGGCCTCCGGGCAGCGGGCGCGGGCTCGGGGGTCATGGGAGCCCTCTCCAGGGAGAGCCCCAAGCCCTACGCTGTGGTGGACACGGGGCTCCTCAGGGGCATCGGGTGGCTAGAGGAGGGCAACGTTGTCAAGGTGGGGGCGGGTCTCCTTTGGTGGGAGGTGGAGGCCTGGCTGAACAAGAGGGGGTACACTACAGGCCACCACCCCCAGAGCAGGCATCTGGCAAGCGTGGGGGGCCTTATAGCGGCGGGTAGCAGCGGCCACTATTCAACAGGGTATGGGAGCATAGAAGACCTATTCCTTGGGGGAAAGATAGCCACGGGCCGGGGGCTTCTCGAGCTCCCCCCTAGGCTGAGGGAGCCCCACAGCCCTCCCCTGCGCAGGCTGCTCGTGGGGAGCGAGGGGCTCCTGGGCATAGTGCTCGAAGCCTACCTCCAGACCCGGCCCCTCCCCGAGTGCACCGCCAAGAACGCCCTCCTGGCACCCAGGGGCATGGACCAGGCCCTAGAGGCGGCCCGCCTCCTCGCCACAAGGCCCCCCGGGTCCACGGCCTCGCTCCTCAGGGTGTGGGACGAGTACGAGGCAGGCCTCGAGGGCCTCACGGGGGGCGACTGGGGGGCAGTCCTGGCATACGTCTATGAGGCCCCCTGCGGGGTAGCGGAGGCGCTAGACGCCTGGGCCACCCGGGCCCTGAGGGACATGGGGCTGAAGCCCCTTGGGGGAGAGGCTGTTGAACATTGGATGGAGAACCGCTTCCGGGTCTTCGAGA
>JALTXS010000084.1 GCA_027048265.1 Desulfurococcales archaeon | reverse complement strand
CTTCTGGGACAGTCTCTCCTAGAGGGGGTTGCTTGGGAAACGTTTTTTCACCCCGCCCCATATAGTAGTGGCGCGGGCTCTACTACGTGAGGCGGGCGCTATGGAGGAGGCCTGGCGTAGCCATCCTTCTAGGAAGATACTTGGGGAGCAGAGCAGGGAGCTCGAGGGCAAGAGACTGGTACTAGGCGTCACCTCGAGCGTCAGCCTCTACAAGAGCATCGACGTCGCCCGGGCTATCATGAGGATGGGGGGAGAGACGACCGTGGTCATGAGCAGTGAGGCCACCCGCCTCGTCAGCCCCGAGCTCTTCGAGTGGGCCACGGGGAGGCCCGTTTTCCACACAAGGTTCCACGGGGAGACGGGGCACATATACCTGAGCGAGACCCACGACGCTATGGCTATAGTGCCGGCGACCGCAAACACCATTGCCAAGCTCGCACAGGGTATCGGGGACTCCCCCGTCACCCTCACAGCCCTATCCATGATGGGTCACTCAAAGCCCGTCCTGGTCCTCCCCACCATGCACCGACAGATGTACGATGCCCCCCAGAACAAACGTAACCTGGAGACGCTTAGGAGGGACGGGGTCATAATCCATGAGCCCGTCTTCGAGGGCGACCGGGCCAAGTTCCCCGAGCCCTGGGAGGTGGCGTGGCACCTCGAGACGCTCCTCGCACGGGGCCGGGATATGGAGGGCCTCAGGGTCCTGGTCACCGCGGGCGCGACGCGGGAGTACCTCGACCCCGTCCGCTTTATCAGCAACCCTAGTAGTGGGAAGATGGGTGTCTCCGTGGCCCTCGAGGCGCTTTTCCGCGGTGCTGAGACCAGCCTAGTCCACGGCCCCCTGTGCGGGGGCCTTGCCACGGCCCTTAGGAGGACTTATGGGGTTGAAACCACGGAGGAGATGCTCAACGCGGTCCTCGCGGAGGTGGGGGTATTCAGGCCCCATATCATAGTACTGGCTGCCGCCCCCGTCGACTTCAAGCCCGTGGTCTACGAGGAGTCGAAAATAAAAAGCGACACCCCCCCAACCATAAGCTTCTCCCTCACCCCCAAGATCATTACAGAGGTCTCAAGGAAGAGGCCCCCTGGGAGCATTCTCGTGGCCTTCGCAGCGGAGACTGTTGAGGACGACGACCAGCTCCTTGAGCTCGCGCTTGCCAAGAAGGAGAAGTACAGCGCCGACATAATTGTGGCTAACAATGTCGCCCGGAAGGACGTGGGCTTCGCGAGCGACTACAACGAGGTGATAATAGCATATGATGACAAGCACGTCAAGATACCCAAGATGAACAAGAGGCTAGTTGCGAGGAGGCTTCTCGACATTGCCCTCCAAGCCAGACGGGAGCTCGGTTTGCATTAAGGTGGGACACCACATATCTGGGATATGGGCACCCTACCCCGGCGACGACCCCCTAAGCTCGGGCAGCCGGGGAGCGGGGGTGCTGGTGGGCCCCTATAGTAGGGCGTGCCTAGAGACCTTTTCAGGAGAAACCTCAGAGTCCCCATACCATGTGTCCTATGGTGGTTCGTCGATAAGGATGAGGCCCCTTGACATACTTGCTAGGGAGAACCCCCCGCCCCCCAACAGCAGGGTCCTTGTAGAGCTCAGCCTCCCACCCGGCCGCGGTTATGCCACAAGCGCTGTGGCGAGCATGGCCTACGCGCTACTAGTACTCTGGGGAAAAAGGGGGTTCCACGAGGCAATAGCTGAGGCCCACTCCGCGGAGGTACGCGCTCTCACGGGGCTGGGCGATGTCTCATCAATAACCCTTGGCAGGATGGTTAACCTGAGGCGCACACCGGGTCCTCCGCCCAGGGGAGTGGTGGACTCCTACCCCGTTCCCCGTGGGGTTCTGGTCTTGAGTGTCTCTCTGGGGAGCATGGAGACCAGGGACATGCTTGCGCTGGGTATGGATGTTTTTAGGAAGTATGGCGAGGAGGCCCTCTCGAGGCTGGAGAGGGACCCTGGGTTTGACAGGTTCTTGGAGGAGGCCCGCTGGTTCTCGGAGAAAACGGGACAGCTCAAACCAGCCCTCAAAGAACAGGTGCGTAAGCTTGGGAGGATGTGCCATGGGTGCATCATGGGGTATTATGTGAAGAAGACCCTCCTCACAATATTTGTTGAAAAAGGCTGGGCCCCGGAGCTGCCCAGCTTGTTGCCGAGAGCGGGGCTGGTGGGGGAGTTCTCCTCCCTCCATCGCCTGCTTGAGACGGGCGTGCTATTGTGACTACTTGTACTCTGGGGGGAGGGCCTCCATGAGGTTCTTTACAGCCTGCACGCTCTTGTCGAGCCCCTGCTTCTCCTCCGGCGACAGGGGGAGTTCCAGGACCTTCTTCATACCCCCGCTTCCCAGTACTATTGGGACCTCGGCCACCACGTCTGTGTAGCCGTACTCTCCCTTCAGCACCACGCTTGCTATGAAGACCTTGTTGTAGCCTCTCTTGACGGCCTCGGCCATAAGGGTGAGGCCCGCGCCGGGGCCATAGCTGCTGCTGTAGCCTCTGAGCTCTGTTATACGTGCCCCGGACTCCACTGTCTCCTTTACGATTTCCTCTATCTCCTCTTTGCTGAGGAGCTCGGTGAGGGGCATGCCGCCGACGGTGCTTAGCCTGGGGACGGGGTACATTGCCTGGCCGTGCATTCCCAGGACTATGGGGACTATGCTAGCGGGGCTCATGCCCAGCTTCTTACTGGCGTAGTAGGCGAGCCTTCCCGCGTCTAGGACGCCGCTGAAGCCTATCACCCTTTCCCTGGGCCAGCCGAGCTCCCTGTACATGACCCAAGTCATGGCGTCAACGGGGTTGGTTGTGAGAATGACAACGGCGTCGGGGGCGTACTTCTTTATGTTGGCCGCGACGTCCTTTATCACGGAGGCGTTTTTCTCGAGGAGCTGCTCCCTGGTCATCCCGGGTTTGCGGGGGAACCCCGCGGTGACTATGACCAGGTCGCTTCCCTCCATGTCCTTGTAATCGTTGCTCCCCCTTATGTCGACGCTGAGACCGAATATCGCGGCCGCGTGTCCTAGGTCAAGGGCCTCGCCCTGGGGGCGGCCCTCTATGATGTCTATCAAAAGTATATCGTCGAGTTCCTTGAGCATCATGAAGGCCGCGGCCGAGACACCCACGCGTCCAGAACCTATTATTGTTATCAAGGCATCTGCACCCCACGGTGTGTCCTAGGAGGAAGTAGTGGACTGTACTCATTGTATGTATTGTAGTGGAAGAATAATATAGTTAGCCGGATGCGCAGCCCCCTTATTAGCCCCAAGCCCGAAGAATAGTAACGGGGACCTGCCTTGGAGTACACCGTTCCCCCCAGCCACCCCCGTTACAGGAGCCTAATGGAAAGGGAGAAGCTTATAGAAGGCTACGAGAAGGGCCTGGTCGCGACGCA
>JALTXS010000083.1 GCA_027048265.1 Desulfurococcales archaeon | reverse complement strand
CCGTCGACTATTTTTATTGTTGGGCCCATTCCAATCTTGGCTACGGCATCCTGCTCGTCAACACCAGGAACATCGTTAGCAGCAGTCACGTCAACAGCTAGGGCTAGATCGGGATTAACAGAATATGATGACACAGTGGCGCCCTTGAGTCCTACTTCCTCTTGCGAAGTCGCGGCGAATACAAGGCTAACCTCCCCAGGGTCGGCGTCTATGAACGCCTTTAAGGCGGCTGCCAAGCCCGAGCGGTCATCGAGGGCTTTTCCAGCTACTCTTGTCCCAGCCAGCCTTGTTAGGGATGAGTCAAGCACTATGGGTGACCCCTTTCTTATCCCCATCTCCTCGACCTCCTCTCTCGATGAAGCCCCAATGTCTATGAAGAGTTTGTCCATTTTCACAGGTTTGTCCCTCTCCTCGGGGCTGAGGAGGTGGGGTGGCCTGACCCCAATCACACCGGGTACCCACGCTCCTTTGAAGCTCCTTACTCTAACCCTAAGGGCTGGAAGTATGGCGTCGTTCCACCCTCCTATGGGGCTGAAGTATATGAACCCCTCTTCCGTAATGTGTCGCACCATAAGCCCGATCTCGTCCATGTGGGCCGCTATCATGAGTTTCGCGTTGCTCGAACCCTTCTTTTGGGCGATAACGTTTCCCAAGGGATCTATCCTTATGGAGTCGGATACAGGTTCCAGTTGTTCTATTATGAACTCTCTGACTTCGGTCTCTCTCCCACTTATCCCTCTGAGCTCAGTGAGTTTTGAGAGGAGACGGAAGAGTTCTTCAAGCTGACCTGGCTCGGGATGCTTCAAACCCGATCCCCTGTCGATTGTTTGACATGTATGGCTTCTATGGTTGCCTTGTTATCTATTTGATGGTTTCGTAGATGTCATTTGGCGAACTATTCAGCTTTCTTGACTTCCTCCCTTATCGCATGTGATGCATCCTCAACTTCTTCCTCCGTGTTATAGAAATGAGGTGAGACCCTGAGGAAGCCTGGTCTAGCCGACACTATTATTTTCCTATGTCTTTTTAGCCTCGTCGCAATTGTTATGGGGTCGCGTAAACGTACTATGACTATACCTGACTCCTCCCCACTCCTAACTTCCAGCGCAATGTCCCCAAGTATCTCCCTAACTATTCTGGCTAGGTTAGCCACCCTTTCAAAAATATGCTGCCATCCAAACTCCTCCATGAGACGCAACGAAGATGATAACCCAACGAAGGAGACGAGAGAGGGTGTGCCCCACTCGAAACTATTGGAGCTAAGAGGTGCTTCGAAGTCCCAAAGAGGTAGTTCTCGCTCGAAGAGCTTTTCTCCTCCTGCTATCCTGTCAAGTACACCGTCCCTTACACCCATCCACCCAAGGTAGAGCGGCTCTATGGAATCCCACACCCTTGAGGAAACGTGCAAGAACCCCGCACCATGTGGAGCCATAAGCCATTTGTAGGAGCCAAAGTACAGGAAGTCAGGACCGTGGTTACTAACGTCAACTTTAATGCTTCCAACAGAGTGGAAAGCATCAGTCACCAGGAAAGCGCCATGGTCGTGGGCTATTTTTGACATATATTCAAGGTCAACTGCAACACCTGTTCTCCATGAAACGTGGTCGACTATAACAATGCTTGTACGCCTATCAATAGCATCTTCTAGCTCGGCAACCTTCTCATCACTATGGAGCTTCTTGAGTAGTACTATTTCGCCTATAAACCCCTTTTTCTTAAGCTGTAGAAGAGTGTAATAGTTTGTAGGAAAACCGTATGAGTCCATCACCACCTTGAGCTCCCTAAGCTTAGACGAGTACAATTCCAGAACCAGTGTAGCGAGCACAGCGTTTAACGCAGTAGTAGCATTTGGTATAGTTGCAAGACTAGATGCCTGCGTGTTTAACAGTATTGCAACCTTATTTTTCAGATCCATTATTGTCCGCAGCCCTTTCTCCCAAGGCTCACCCTCTCTAGACCACTCGTCTAAAAAGGAGTGGATGCTCTTCACCGTGGGCTGGGGAAGAGGACCTGCACCTGCGTTATCAAGATATATATTGCTCCACGTGACAGGTATCTTATAACGCAAGGACTCCAGATCCATATTACGACACCCTCGGTCACACTTTTAACCTCTTAAGAGAGAGCTATAAGATGATATAGTATAACGTGAGCCGGGGTGCCCGAGCGGACCAAGGGGCTGGCCTGGAGAAGCAGCCGGCTAGCCAGTGCCCCTTACGGGGCGCGCGGGTTCGAATCCCGCCCCCGGCGCCACACCTGTAACGAGAGACCCCGATTATCCAAATGTCGTCTTTTAGATTACTAAGTTCTACAAAAAATATACACGATAGGCGCTTATGCCTCCGGGGTCATTTCCTAGTCACCTGTCATTGGCCTATTACTGTTACAAGGATTCTTCTCGTGGAACGTGGCCCATCTAGTTCTAGGAGAAATATTTCCTGCCACATGCCCCGTATCAGTCTGCCCTCCTTTATAGGAAATACGCGGGCATTGCCAAATATGCTGGCCGCTATATGGGCGGCAGCGTTGTTGTCTATAGTGTTGTGCTTCCACTCCTCGTTCCAAGGTATATTTGTTTCAATCCACCTTACTATATCTTGTTTGAGGCCGCTTTCGTCTTCATTGGCTATTATGGATGCTGTAGCGTGGGGTACATGTATTATGCAGATGCCCTCTTTCACTCCACTCCTTCTTACAATGTTTTCAACCTCTGTAGTAATGTTTATGAGTTGAGTTCTCTTGGAAGTCGACAATGATATCTCTTCTGTGACTATCCTCGTTTCCCACACCCCCTAAGACATCTTTCTATTCGAGACTGCTGCCCGATCACGCGTCTCACAGGCAATGTAAAAACCCCCATACTTGTCATTAATGACCAGAACTCTGGTTTAGAACCTTTTTTGGAACAACGCTATCTAACCGGCGATATTCTCCAACGCTTCTATTGCTTTTATGGGATGCTCTTCTGCTTTTACGCCTCGTATTATTTCTCTTATAACACCCTTCTCATCTATTATGAAGGTCACTCTTTCAGCACTTGGTTTCTTGCTCAGTCTTGTTCTCAGAACACCATATTTTTTGGCTACTTCTCCCTTTTCATCAGATAGTAGTTTAAACTTGAGACCATATTTCTCTGCAAACCTCCTGTTGGCGTTTACGCTATCAGTACTAATCCCAAGCACAATAGCATTGAGCTCCGTAATTCTGTCAAGGTGAGCATTGAATGTCTCTGCTTCACGCGTGCATCCTGGGGTCATGGCCCTGGGATAGAAGTAGAGTACTACTCTTTTTCCCCTCAGGCTAGAGAGTCTGATTTTCTCTCCAGTGTGCGCGGGTAGCTCGAAGTCGGGTGCGTGTTCTCCTATCTTCGCCTCCATTCTGAGTCACCTTGCATATTTATTTCGATCTCTTATACTTTTTCTATCTATTGGAAA
>JALTXS010000082.1 GCA_027048265.1 Desulfurococcales archaeon | reverse complement strand
AAAACCAAGGATATGAGCTTAGGGCTTGAAGGTGCCAGTTTTGAGGATTGGGCGAAGAGCACTACTAAAAACCATCCTAGGAGCATCGCTCGTATATTCAATGCCAGGAGTGGCATTAGGCCTCATAGAGTTTAAAACAACGTTCGTAGACGCGGGTCTTGGCAAGAGGGTTATCTTCGCCCCGGATGCACACATTCATGGGTTTTACCGCGAACTCGTTGATAGTATAAATAAACTACGTCCTAAGCTGGTTCTCCTAGGAGGTGACGTCTATGATAGGTTCAGTGAGCTGGACAGTGTTATCGAGACCCTATCGAATATCACGGGTGAAAAGGTGGCGGTATTGGGAAACCATGAACACTGGGCCGAGGTAAGGTATGGAAAGATACCGCTTAGCAAGGGGATAAAGGCAATGGAGGAAGCAGGAGTCACTGTGCTTATCGACGAGGAATACGTCTCCCAGGGTGTTAAGATACTTGGCATAGACTGGAGGGATGACCCTAAGGAGTATGCGAATACGCCTCAGGAGGACGCTACTCTAGTGATGGTACACTCCCCTGACGCTTTCCCACACATTTCATCCAATTACAAGTACATGTTATCAGGACATACCCACGGAGGTCAGATATGCCTACCTGGCCCCCGCTCTGTGATCACAAACAGCATCTACGGTTATAGAAGAGGTTTCTATTACTCAAAGAATGGAAATACAATGTACGTATCCATGGGTGCGGGGCACATAATACCAGTGAGGACATACTGTTCTAGGGAACTCGTCATCATAACTTAAGCTTACCTACATAGAGGGGAGGTATACACATAGACCCACTCATGCAAGTGCCTCGTCCTTCCTGCCCGCGCTCTCGCTTGAAATAATGTTCATAACCTTCCTGTGAAGCTCCATAAGGAGCTTCCTCCTGTCCTCCATAAGCACGATGTCCTGGTATCCTATGGCTATTATATGGTGTGCAAATGGGCTTGGCACATTTGCCGAGTAGGTCACAACGTATCCCAGTTTCCCCTCATCGACCCATCGTAGGACGGTCTCAGCAGCTTCAACGTCCATGTAGTCTTCCATTATCTCGCGTAACGTTTCCCTTATTATGGGGTGGTCCCTATTGTCCTTGAGAGCCTCCAATATGCTCTGTGCGCTCAACTGCATTCTATGAGGACTCCGCTCCCAGCCCCTATAATTCCTTAGTATCATGAAGGCTCTCTGGGCGCAGTGGCGGAACCTTCTTTTCATAAGCTCGGTGTTCCAGATTGCCTTCTCGAGGAGGTTTCTAACGTTCCTGTGGTTTACCTGCTCCAAAAGCTCATCCACATTTATATCGGGGTGGCCAGCAACTGTTAGCATGAAAGCGTTGTCAGAGACTGTAACCCGCACTGGTGCACCCACCATTCTAGTAAGGACAAGTGCAAATGCCCGGGATAGTGCGTCATTGGTCCTTCTCCCAAAAAGGCTGTGGAATATGATGTTACGCGCCTTTGAATCATCATATATCTCAACATGTATGGTCTTATCGCTAGCAACTATCCCGTTTGTGAAGAGCATCTGCTCTCTAATGTACTCTACTAGCTCTCTCGCCGCGTGTTTTTGGAGCATGAGTCTCTTCCTTATCCATTCTATAACTTTTTCAGGCTCCTGGCCAGCCTGGAGTCTTTCTGATATCTCTCTCCTTGTCCTGCCTACAAGTAGGGCGGAGTCGAATGCAAGGGGAAGCATCTCACTGAACCAGCTTGGGACGGTGGGTCTGAGACCCTCCGCTGACTCTACTATGACCTTTATCCCCTCTGAACGTATGAAGCGGTACGTCCTCCCTCCCAAAACGAATATATCTCCTGGTGAGAGTATTTGCACAAACTCCTCCTCAAGGTCTCCTATGTACTTATTCTTCCCTTTTAGAAACACCCTCATCTTAGCTTCATCGGGTATCATACCCTGGTTTAGATAGTATATCATACGAACATTCCTCTTACGGCCAAACACACCCTCCTCAGGGTCATACCAAAGCTTACTGTATACCCTCATGTCCTCAAGACCTTCTTCAATGCCCCCTAGGAACTCCAGAACTCTGAGAAAGTCCTCATAGGGTAACGTGTGGAACACGTAGCTCCGTTTCACAAGCCTAAAGGCGTCCTCAACCCTCCACCTCTGCTCCAAGCTCATTGCTATCAGATTCTGGGCAAGTACGTCTAGGGGGTTCCGTGGTATCTTGGCCCTGTCAATAATCCTCTTCCTAGCAGCGTCGGCGAGTACGCTGCATTCTACAAGGTCGTCCCTGTCCACAACTATTATCCTTCCTTTGCTAACCTCCTTTATCCGGTGACCTGCACGGCCCACTCTCTGCAGTAGACGGCTCACGCTCTTGGGACTGCTTAGTAGTATGACAAGGTCAATGTACCCGATGTCGATGCCCAGCTCTAGGCTAGTTGAGCTCACAACTACCCTAAGTTTGCCCTCCTTGAGCTTTTTCTCTACATCCAGTCTAAGGTCCCTACTTAGGCTACTATGGTGGGCCTCAATCTCGTCCATGCTGATTAGCCCGTCTTTCTCCATGAGCTTCTTGAGCTTGTACACGACTCTCTCGGTTGCGCTTCTCGTGTTAGTGAAGATAAGTGTAGACCGGTGTTTCTTCACTAGCTCAACTATTGTCTTATATATGCTCTCATTCAGCTTGTCAGTATCAGCGTACACAAGGCTCATCTTAGGTGCGATTACCTTTATGTCAACAGGCTTGTAGAACCTTGCATCTACAATGCTAACAGGCCTGGGACTACCGTCGTCATTGTAACCTCCCAGAAAGCGCGCTATGCGGTCGAGGGGTGCAATTGTCGCACTTAGACCTATCCTCTGTATCCTCCTCCCGGCCAGCCACTCAAGCCTCTCGAGAAGGAGGGATAGGTTAGCCCCACGCTTACTTGTGGCCATCTCGTGTATTTCGTCAACAATAACCCACCTTACAGTTCGCAGCCTCTCCCTAAACCGGGGCGCTACTAGTATTATTGAGAGCGTCTCTGGAGTGGTTATCAGTATGTGTGGAGGTTTTCTGAGCATAGCCTGCCTCTCGTTGGGGGGCGTGTCACTCGTTCTTACAGCTACTCTTATTTCTGAGGGTTCTCTTCCAACCTTTTTCACATAATATTCCCGTATCTCGTTAAGAGGTTCCCTTAGGTTACGGTTCATGTCATTGTTGAGGGCGCGCAGGGGGGAGACGTACACGGCATAAATAGCCTCTTCCAGTCTCCCCTCCTCACCCAACTTGAAAAGCTCGTCAATTATACCTAGAAAGGCGGCTAGAGTCTTGCCTGTACCTGTAGGTGATGAAATGAGAACATTCTCACCCTTCTTTATCAAGGGGATGGCCTGTCTCTGAGGCTCAGTCGGCTCCCTGAACCGCTCTTTAAACCACTCCTCGACATAGGGCCTCAAATATCCCCACAAGAGACTGCGCGCCCCCT
>JALTXS010000081.1 GCA_027048265.1 Desulfurococcales archaeon | reverse complement strand
AGGAGGGCGACGCGCCGGGGCATGTCGTCGTTGACGTCCCTCGCGGTTTTGAGGAGCCGGGCGAGATCGGGGGCGCGGTGTATGAGGAACCAGGGGTAGACGGGTATGCAGTGGCCCCCCACGCCCGCGCCGGGCTTGTGTATGTGGCTGTAGGGCTGGGTGTTGGCCACTCTTATCGCCTCGAGGGCGTCTATGCCCATCTTCTCCGATATGAGGGCCAGCTCGTTCGCCAGGGCTATGTTGACGTCCCTGTACACGCCCTCGAAGACCTTCACGGCCTCAGCCACCCTTATGCTGGAGACCGGGATAACTCCCCTCCTGTTGATAGACCCGTATACCCCCTTGAGGGGCTCCAGGGTCGCATTGTCCAGGGCCCCTATTATCTTGGGGTAGCTTTCCGTAATATCGCGTATCATGCGCCCGCTCATGGTTCTCTCGGGGGCGTGTGCTATCCCAAAGTCCCTACCCGCCCTGAGGCCACTTTTCTCCTCAACCAGGGGTATGAGGGACTCCGTGGTCCCGGGGGGGAGGGTTGTCTCGGTCACGAGTATGGAGCCCCTTTTGAGAAGGGGGGCCATTTTCTCGACGGCTGAAAGGAGGGGCTCGAGGCGGACCCTCTCCTTGTCAGCGTAGACGGGGACGAGGAAGACTATGAGGTCGCTCTGGGGGATGCTCTTCTCGTAGCTTGTGGTTGGCCTGTAGAGGCCTTTGTTAAGGGTTTCCTGGAGGAGCTCTCCTACCCCCGGCTCCCTGGGGAGGGGGTTATCTCCCCTTCTGAGCATGTCCACGAGCCGGGGGTTGACGTCAAGGCCATAGACTTTGGCTCCCTTGGAGGCGAACACCAGTGCGAGTGGAAGGCCCAGCTTGCCCTGGCCCACCACGGTTATGGTCAGCTTCCCCCGCTTGAGCATCTCCTCTGCTTCTTCTGCAGTGGTGCCGTAGAGGCTGGTTGTGGCCAAGGCCTGCACCCCTTTCACGGTCTTGCTAGTTTTTGGGCGGGTGGGGTTTTTATATGGTATACAACCGAGGTATGTCACCGTTTTATAGTGTCACGACAAGTATTTTTACTACATTTATGCCATATTATACAGGGGCCCGTGAGGGGGAGGCGGACAAAATTGATGGAAACCTACCAGGGGGCCTACTACCCCATACACCAGCCCGGCATAGTGCTGGAGATGCCGGGGGAGAAGCTGATCGGACTAGAGGTCGAGGTAGAGGACCGCCGGGGCATGCTTAAAGACATCCTCGAGATCCTGGAGTCCAAGGGCGTGTTCATAAAGAGCCTCGTCCACACCGAGAGGGTGGATGGGAGAGTCCTAGTGTTCATAGTCATTGACGTGAACCGGAGCACGCCCCGGGAGGAGTGCCAGCCCGAGAAGCTTGCGGAAATGCTAAAGAGCATAGAAGGGGTCCTTAGCGTAAACGTCAGCCCCCGGTACAAGAGCATAGTGTACACGGAGAAGATATACCCATACAACTTCATAATAGACCGGGCCATTGTTTTGGGGGCCGCGAACCTGGCGGGCCTCGCGATTGGCCTCCGTAAGCAGGTGGGGGAAGAGATAGCCTCTATGATCCTCCTGAGCCTGGGGACGAAGGTGGGGGAGCAGATAGCGAGCCTCTACTACAGGCTGCTCGACACGGACAGGCTCAGCGACCTCATAAGGTTCCTGAGGATCCTAGGCCTAACCGGGGGCTGGGGGGTGCTGAAGGAGTATGCGGTTAAGGGCAACCGGATAACGCTGGTCTTCGAGGACCTCTGGGAGTGCACCACCATGTACTACTGGGGGGAGAGACCCCGTGCTGACTACACCCGTGGAATACTCAAGGGCTACTTCTCAAAGATATTCAACGACAGGGTCGAGGTAGAGCAGATGGGCTTCAATAAGAGGGGTGATACCATTACATGCGTATTCAACGTGGAACGGGTAGCCTCCAAAACAATTCCAACGATAATCGAGAGAAGCAAAGCCCGCTAACCTTTGTTCTTTCCACCAGGTAACGCCTCATCTACATGCTCTCTCGGGCCAGGACGTGTTCCTCCTCCGGGTCCATTATGCCCCTCATCCTCTCCTCCGCCCCTATCTCAATGAGGTACTCGGCCACGCTGGGTGAGACCAGGCGAGTCCACCTCCGGTCGCCCCGGGCCATGAGGCTTCTAATGTAGCTAGCGTTGTACTCGGCCCTGTTAACCGGCTCGGGCATCACCACCCTCACCCCCAGCTCCCTGAAGACCTGGGCCATTATCCTGTTCCCCACATACACCGCGTCGACGCGTGGGGCAGTGTTGAGGGCCATGTGAGCGCTGCTCACGTGGACCTCGAGGGTGGGGAGCGTCGCCGTTATGACCCTCTCCAGCCCCACGCCCAGGTCCCGCATGCCCCTCCTTATCATCTCTATCCTCTCACCCGCGGTGAAGGGGTTGCGGTGTGTGTGGCTCTCCGTGGCCATGCCTATGAGAAAGACTATCTCGTCGTGCTCCTCGAGTATGAGCCTAGAGACCTCTAGGTGACCCCTGTGAAAGGGCTGGAAGCGCCCGAAGAACATCCCCCTGCTCATCGATCCCCGCTCTCCTCCGGTGGGCTGGTTTTATACTTGGCCCGGGGACAGAATATGTTTTGCCACCCTGGGGGGAGGTCGTTGCCGAGGGAAGTTGTGATAGTACTGGACAGGCCCCTAACGGCCCTCCTCGAGCCCGTGCTTGAGGCTGTGAGAGAGTACAACAGGGAGATAGCGGGGAGGGGATACTACCTCAAGCCCGTTCACATTGTTGTTAAGAAGGGGCCCGGCGGTCGGAGGAGGATTTACAGGTACGTTGGCCGCTACTGGTACACGGTTCTCTACTTGGGCAAGGATGGCCGGGGGATGAGTAGGATAAGGTGGGTGTACAGGGGCCGGGACACTCCCCCGGGTCTGCCTCCTCCCCCACGCTTGCCTCTGGAGGGGGTCTCCTTCTACAGCTATGAGGGGGAGGAGAACATAATAAGGGCCCGGGGGTCCAGTGCTGAAAGAATCCTCAAATACGTGGAGGAAAGCGGGGTGGCCCGCGTCCTGGAAAAAACCATCGAAGGTTAAGAAGGGGTCTAGTATTCGACCTTCTTGTGGCAGAACCACCAGTCGTAGCACTCGATGTCCTTGCGCTTGAGCCTCTCC
Organism: Desulfurococcales archaeon; assembly: GCA_027048265.1. Taxonomy (GTDB): domain Archaea; phylum Thermoproteota; class Thermoprotei_A; order Sulfolobales; family Fervidicoccaceae; genus JALTXS01. Next base: position 341 of record JALTXS010000081.1, on the reverse strand, counting down.
TCGGCCTCCTGCCTGCTCTGGGGCGGCGGCACTATTACGCGGTCTCCTATGAGCTCGTTGTTGGGCCAGTTGGCGGGTATTGCCACCTTGTGGGCCTGGTGCACCTGGAGGGCCCGTATTATCCTGAGGATCTCGTCCATGTTCCTGCCGAGCTCCATGGGGTAGTAGAGGATAGTCCTTATGATTCCCTCGGGGTCTATTATGAACACTGCTCTCACGGTGGCGGGTCCCTGCTCGTGGAGCATGCCGTACTTCCTGGCGATCTCTCCCGTGTTATCAGCGATTATGGGGAAGGGTATTTTCTCGCCCAGCTTCTCCTCTATCCACTCGACCCACTTTAT
>JALTXS010000080.1 GCA_027048265.1 Desulfurococcales archaeon | reverse complement strand
CCCTAGAGCACCCACCCCTCTTCACGGCGGGCGGGGAGCCCGTGGTCAGGCACCCCATCTACCTGACCGACACGACCCTCAGGGACGGACAGCAGGGATGGAGGCCCCTGAGGGTGGAGGATGCTGTTCGAATCTACCGGGTTCTAGCCCGCCTAGCCGGCCCCCGTGGGGTTGTGAGGGTTACGGAGCTCTTCCCCTACACTCCCCGCGACCGCGAGATTGTGAGGGCGGTCCTCGGGGAGCACAGCAGCTACTCCTACCCCAGACCCATTGGCTGGGTTAGGGCCACCCGGGGGGACCTCGACCTAGTCACCCAGGCGGGACTGGAGGAGACGGTTGTGCTCACAAGCGTCAGCGACTACCACCTGAGGTGGAAGCTACGCTGGAGCAGGGAGGAGGCCCTAGAGAGGTTCACCCAGGCTGTGGAGTATGGTCTTGAGAGGGGTCTCCGTCTACGTGTGGCCATGGAGGACATAACTCGTGCGGATCTAAGGGGCTTTGTGCTTAGGCTTGTGGAGAGGATACTCCGGGCGGCGGAGAGGCATGGGGTGGAGAGGGATATTGTCTTCAAGCTGAGCGACACCCTTGGTATGGGCCTGCCCTTCCCCGAGGCAGGCCTCCCCCGTAGCGTCCCCCTCCTCGTAAGGCTCCTCCGCGAGGAGGCGGGGCTCAGGCCAGAGCAGCTGGAGTTCCACGGGCATAATGACTTCCACCTCGTCGTGGCAAACCACCTAGCAGCCTGGCTCCACGGTGCAACGTTCTCCAACTGCACACTCTTCGGCGTGGGGGAGAGGGCGGGCAACTGTCCCCTGGACGCCATGCTCTTCCACTACGCGGGGCTCCGGGGGAGCTTTGATGGTGCTGACCCCAGGGCCCTTGTGGAGGCGAGGAGGATATTCGAGGAGCTGGGCTACCGGGTGCCGGAGTTCTATCCCCTGCTGGGCGACAACGCGTTCTCCACAGCAGCGGGGATACATATTGACGGGCTGCTTAAGAATCCCCTGGTATACCTCCCCTTCGACCCCCAGCGTGTCCTAGGCTTGGAGCCCAGGGTTAGGATAACTCGCCATTCCGGTAGGGCTGGGATAGTCTACGCCCTCGTCAACGAGCTTGGCGAGGAGGGTAGGCTCATGGCAAGGGACCCCAGGTTCGTCGACGACGTCTACCGGTTCATGGTGCGTAAGCTTGAGAGCAACGGCGTGCAGAGCATGAGCCCCCGGAGGGTGGCCGAGATAGCCCTGGAGCTCTGGAGGGAGAGGTGGCAGAGCGCCTAGCCACCGGGCCTCGAGGTGGAGTAGTCGGAGACCAAATTATCTTTCATTTACATGCGCGTTTACATGCAACAGCTCCCTTCAAGACTTCAAGTTCATGGGGTGTGGTTGGTATGGATAGTGAAATGACCATGGCTCAGCAGATACTGGCCCGCAGGTCAGGTAGGGAGAAGGTGGAGCCCGGGGAGGCCGTGGCCGTACCGGTGGACCTGGTCTTCGCCCACGACGGCACGGCCCCCCTGCTCATAGACGTGCTCGAGGACATGGGGCTGAGCATACCCTCTCCGGATGAGAGGAGGCATGAGGTCTACTTCGTGATAGACCACGCCGCCCCCAGCCCCCGTACGGGTATGAGTAAGCTCCACAAGGTCATGAGGGAGTTCGCTAGGAGGAACTCCCTCCGCCTCTACGACGTGGGCTGGGGCATAACCCACGTCCTGTTCCCCTATGAGGGCAAGGTGCGTCCCTGGATGGTTATCATGGGGGCCGACAGCCACACCCTGACCATGGGGGCCCTGGGCGCCTTCGCCACGGGTGCGGGGAGCACCGATGTGGCCATAGCCGCTGTCTTCGGGGAGACCTGGATGAAGGTGCCCGAATCGATAATGGTGAAGCTCGAGGGAGGCCCCCTGCCAAGGGGGGTCATGGCCAAGGACGTGGCTCTCGAGATGGTGGGCCAGCTGGGCCCCGGGGGCGCCAACTACATGGCAGTGGAGTTCGCGGGGCCTGGGCTGAGGCACATTAGCATGGAGGGCCGTTTCACGCTGAGCAACATGACGGTGGAGAGCGGGGCCAAGACGGGCCTGGCGCCTGCCGACGGTGTGGCCCAGACATGGCTCAGGGAGAGGGGTGTTGAGGCCAGTTTTCCGCCGCTAGAACCGGGGCCCGAGGGAAGCTATAGGGATGTTCTGCCCATCGAGCTTAACCGTATGGAGCCTCTTGTCGCGGCTCCTCCCCTCCCCAACAACGTCAAGCATATTGCGGAGGTGGAGGGGACTGAGGTGGACCAGGTCTTCATAGGGACCTGTGTTAACGGGAGGCTGGAGGACATGGTCGCCGCTGCACGGGTTCTCAGGGGGAGGAGGGTCAAGGAGGGCACAAGGTGCATAGTAATACCGGGGTCCCGCCACGTTTTCCTAGAGGCGGGGCGCATGGGCATAATACAGCAGCTCGTGGAGGCGGGGTGCGTCGTGGGGGCCCCCAGCTGCGGGCCCTGCATCGGGGGCCACTATGGCCTGCTCGGCCCGGAGGAAGTCGCGGTGTTCACCTCCAACCGGAACATGCCGGGGAGGAGTGGAGACCCCACTTCCAGGGTCTACCTGGCCTCCCCGCTCACGGCCGCGGCTGCGGCGGTTGAGGGAAGGATAGTTGACCCGAGGGGGTATCTATGAGGATAGAGGGTAGGGCGCTGGTCCTTGGTGATAATATTAGTACGGACCATATTCTCCCAAGTAGGCTAAAATACCAGGTGACCACCCTTGAGGAGATGGCCCGCTTCGTCCTGGTGGGCGTTTCCGAGGATATGCCCCAGCGAGTGAAGCCCGGGACCATACTGGTCGCTGGTGAGAACTTCGGTTACGGGAGCAGCCGGGAGCACGCCGCCTGGGCTCTCAAGCTCTCCGGCGTGAGGGCTGTGCTTGCCCTGAGCTTCGCGAGGATTTTCTACAGGAACGCCATAAACATAGGCCTCCCCGTGCTCACCATCCCCCCTGAGGCAAGGCAGGCAGTGGGAGATGGCGATACTATAGTAGTGGACGCGGCTGAGGGCGTGGTTGAGCTCCCTGGCAGGGGACTCAGGTTCCATACGGAGCCCCTCGACCCCCTGTTGAGGAGGATTGTGGAAGCGGGGGGAATCGTGGAGTACGTTAAGAGGCAGGGGAGCCTGCCCTGGAGAACAGCTTGAGCCTGCTCCACATTACTCTATATTTCTATATTGACACTTTTTCCACAAGGCCTCAGATGCCCTGGTTTTGGTCATGTGGAGACTATTTTATGGCTGCTAAACACATGGGTGAATCAGGGTCTTGTCAACCGAGGTGTTCTGGCTGTAGAGGGTGCGGGTGTTGGTCTACACAATCGCTGTTATAAGGGGCGATGGGATAGGGCCCGAGATAGTGGGGGCTACGGTAAGTGTTCTCCTGGGTGCCTTCCCCGGGGCCTTCGAGTTCGTGGACGTCGAGGCGGGGCTGGAGTACTACCGCAGGACGGGGAGGAGGGCCGAGGAGGGCTGGCTGGATAAGCTCAGAGA
>JALTXS010000079.1 GCA_027048265.1 Desulfurococcales archaeon | reverse complement strand
CCGGTGGAGGAGAAGACTGTCAAGAGGACCCGGATTGTGAAAGATGAGAAGGGTGAGGCGAAGAAGAAGGAGGTTGAGGAAAAGGTTGTTGTATCGGTGGAGAAGGCCATAGTAAGGCTGTACGATGAAAAAGGGACTGCTGAGAGGCCCGAGAAAGCCCATAAACCCGAGGAAGAGGAGCCCAAGGCCCAGGAAGGTGGAGAGAAGGAAGCTGGCGGAGAAGGTGGGGAGACGTAGCCCCAGTCGCCCCGAGCCCTGTTGGGCTCCCGAATACTATTGAGCGGTGTCACTCGGTTGTCCCCGATAAACCTTGACCGCGCGTCCCTGTTCGGAAACCCAAACATTGGTGTTTATTGTTTTGTAAACAACAAAATCGCCCTCACCCCCCCGCGCATAACCCGTTCCTTCAGGAGGCTTCTCGAGAACGTCCTCGGCGTGGATGTCATCGAGACCACAATAGCTGGCTCGAGCATAGTGGGCGTGTTCGTAGCGGGCAACGACAGGGGTCTCCTCCTGCCCAGCATTGTCGAGGAACGTGAGCTGGAGGCCCTCCGACAGGTCCTCGACGGGAGCATGAGGCTCAGCGTTGTTGAGAGCATCTACACGGCCTGGGGCAACCTAGTCGCCCCCAACAACAGCGTCGCCCTGGCGTCGAGCGACCTGGGCGAGCAGGAGGTTAGGGTCATAGAGGACACGCTTGGCGTGAGAGTGTTTCAGGCCAGGCTCGTTGACACGAACGCCGTGGGGGCGGTGGCCGTCTTCAACGATAGGGCGGGTCTCATACACCCCTCGGTTCCCGATGAGGAGATTGAGCGCCTGTCCCGGGAGTTGGGAGTCCGCCTAGGCCCCGCGACCGTGAACGAGGGTATGGGGTTCGTCAAGAGCGGGGTTCTCCTGAACAACAGGGGCATCCTCGTAGGCCATGACACGACAGGGCCCGAGATAATGAACATCATGTCCATACTAGGGTAGGGGAAGAGTTATAGACTTTCACACTCCAGAGAAGAATACCGCCCGGTAATGCCTCGCGGAGAGGGAGGCGCTATGGCCGGTGTCAAGATATTCAGGGTACAGGGGAGGATGCTGCTGTCCCACGACAGCATGCCCCAGTGGAGGAAGTTCACCCTAGACATAAGGGCCTTGAAGAAAGAGGATGCTGTAGAGAAGGCCTACTCCGAACTGGGGAGCCGCCACAAGCTCAAGAGAATGCATATCAGGATAGAGAGCGTGAGAGAGGTCTCCCCCGAGGAGACGGTCTCCAAGTACGCCCGGGAGCTAGAAAACCTAACAGGGTGGACAAGATGAGCCAGCCCCAGCAGCAACAGGCCATGGTTGACCCCACGGCTGTACTACAGCAGCTGGCAAGCATGGAAAGATATCTAAACAACCTGCAGAAGCTAATTGAGAGCGTAGGAAACAGCCTAGCCGATGCCCGTGTGGCGAGGCAGGCCCTAGAAAGGCTCAAGGAAGGGTCCGAGGGAGAGGTCCTCGTGGCGACTGACAGGACAGGCAACGTCCTGCTAAAATCAAAGCTTTCCCCCGAGGACCCCATAGTTCACTTGGGCTTAGACGTATATGCCCAGATTCCCCTGGACAAGGCCTTGGATATACTCTCCCGTCGGGAAAAGGCCATAGAGGCTCAGCTGAACCAGCTCCAAAAGGAACTGGCAGAGAAGGCAAAGGAGTTCCAGAGGCTACAGCAGCTGGCAGCAGTTATATCACAGCAGGCACAACAAGCCCAGCAGGCACAAACGCCAGGAGCCGCCCCCGCCCAGGGCTAGGGGCCCTTCCCACCTTACATGTGCCCCTCTCCTCACGCTAATCACTTGCTCCCGTTACGACTACTTTTAACCCACGTTCACCTAAAAGCGGGTGGCAGGAGTGTTCTCGAGGCTAAGGAAGGCCATCAGCGGCCTGGCAGACGCGGTGGTGGAGAGGGTCAAGACCCGGGAGCTTAAGGAGGAGGAGCTGGAACCCATTCTCGAGGAGTTCCTGCTAAACCTGCTGGAGAGCGACGTGGCCTACGACGTTGCGCAGAGGGTGGTCGACAGGGTTAGGGAGAGGCTTGTGGGTAGGCGGGTGGAGAGGAAGGCTCAGGTCGAGGAAATAGTTAGGAGGTCGCTTAGGGAGGTTCTTGAGGAGGTCTTCCCCCCCAGCCCTCCTGACGTGGTGGATGAGGTTATCCGCACGTGCAAGGAGGGCAGTGGACCCTATGTCATTGTATTCATGGGGGTCAACGGCACGGGTAAGACAACTAGCATAGCCAAGCTAGCCCACCTGCTCCAGAAGAAGGGTGTCACGCCAGTAATCGTGGCGGCTGACACCTTCAGGGCAGGGGCTCAGGAGCAGCTGGAAACCCATGCCCGAAGGCTGGGTGTTCCCATAATTAAGGCGAAGTACGGGAGCGACCCCGCCAGCGTTGCCTTCGACGCTATAGCCTTCGCGCGGAGGAGGAACTACTGCGCAGTCATAGTGGACACCGCGGGGAGGATGCACACTGACTCCAGCCTGATAGAGGAGCTGCGCAAGATAGTGAGGGTCACCGAGCCCCACCTGAGGATACTCGTGGTAGACAGTCTCACTGGAAACGACGCAGTGGAGCAGGCGAGCACCTTCAGCGAGAAAGTGGGGGTAGACGGCTTCTTCCTCACAAAGACTGACGCTGACGCCAAGGGGGGCACGGCCATATCAGTGGTGGCGGCCACGGGCAAGCCCATAGTATTCATAGGCACAGGCCAGGGTTACGAGGACATAAGGCCCTTCACCCTCGACTGGCTCGTGGACAAGATAATCCCGAGGGAAGACGGGGGCCAGGGCGGAGGAAAGTAATGAGGAGGCCCAGCCGCCTGCAGAGAGCCGCGCTTAGGGAGGCCCTCTACCTCTACCAGCTCGCGGCCCGCGCGGTAGCCCAGGGTGACCTGGAGTGGGCCCGCGTCCTGGGGAAGCATATTGATAGGCTCTACCTCAAGTACAGGCTAAGGCCCCTTGTGTCGAGGAAGGAGCTTGTGTGCAAGAGGTGCAAGACTCCCCATCTTCCCGGTGTCACGACGCGTGTTAGGATAAGGAGGAGCGCGGGCAAGACCTACGTCCTCTACACTTGCAGGGCCTGCGGGTTTTCGTGGAAGAAGATAATACGCCACAAAGGCAGAGAATACAAGAAGACACCCCGCAACACCAGGGTCTACACACTCGCCTGGAAAGGCCTCTCAAAGAAAGGCCCCGGGGAGGAGTGAGGAAACATGCCTCCCATCCACCCCAAGAAGGACAGGAGGGTTAAGAAAAAGATCCACGAATCAAGCGACATACACGTGGGCAAGCAGGGGATAACCCCGGGGGTGGTGGAGGAGATAAGGAGACGCCTCAAACAAGAGGGAGTCCTCAAAATAAGGATGAACAAGGGCCTTTTCAAGGCAACGGGTAGGGACCGCCGTGATCTCGCCCGGGAGATAGCTGAGAAAACAGGCTCCGAGCTAGTGGAGGTAAGAGGCAACACGCTCATCCTTAGGAAGAGGGAAGCCCCCCAA
>JALTXS010000078.1 GCA_027048265.1 Desulfurococcales archaeon | reverse complement strand
GCGAGCGGAGATGGAGAAAGCTCAGCGGGGGAGGAGGGAGAGGGCAGTGAGGGTGAGGCCGTGGAGGGAGATGAGGAGGCTCCGGGCGAGGGTGTTGAGGAGTCCCTTGTAGAGGCTGTTAGGAAGGCGAACCGCGTGGCTGAGGCCGCTAAGAGTGTTAGAGAGGTTCTCGGGGGAGGTGGAGCTGGGGTTGAGCTGGGGGAGTTCCGGAAGCTCATGGATCTTTCCCAGAGCCTTGTTGACGTGAGGGATGCCCAGGGTATACTGGAGCTAGCCCGCGCTACCTTGCAGAGGATGCCCCGGTTCGCCCACTTGGAGAAGAGGGTGGTTAGGAGGGGGGAGGAGATCCGGGGTTACAGGGTCACGGGCAGCCCTGAGCATGCTCTTCCCCGGGAGCTGGCACTCCCTGAGGAGCTGTTCATGGCGAAGCTCGCCGGGGTGGGGTTCCTTTCGAGGGAGATGGAGGAGAGCATGGAGGGGACGCTCTACGTGCTTCTCGACAAGTGCCTTCCTAGCAACGCCATGATAGCGATGGATGGGGGTGAGGAGAAGCCCCTTGGGGATGTTAGGGAGGGGGATGAGGTCCTAAGCGTGAGGATACAGTTCTCACACTATGCGCGGAGCCTGGCGGGGTGGAGGAGCAGGCACACCCGCATATCCCTTGAACCTGCACGTGTTGTCCGTGTTGTTGATGGGGGTGTCAAGAGGGTCCTTGGCCTGAGGACCGCCTGGGGAGTGCTCAGGGCGAGTGAGGACCATTTGATACCCATCGTCAGGGACGAGAACATCATACTTGTACCAGCCTCGCAGGCGAGGCCGGGGGACAGGCTACTCGCCTGGGGGAGGCCCCAGACGGTGGAGGAGGATCAGGTCAGCGTCTACAGTGGGGGGCGGCTGGTGAGCGCCGAGGTCACGGGTGTTGAGCTACTGGGTGAGGAGAGGGTCCTGGACATCAGGCTTGATAGGAACCACCTTTTCATAGCAGACGGATTCGTGGTCCACAACAGCGGGAGCATGGGAGGCTACAAGATGATATGGTCGAGGAGCGTGGCCCTCGCCCTCTACAGGGTGGCCCGGGCGAGGAACAGGGACTTCCTACTCAGGATGTTCGACGCCCGCCTACACCCCCATGACAGGCCCCTGGAGGACCCACTGGAGGTTCTTGAGGCCCTCCTAAAGGTGCCCCCCGGTGGGGGTACTAGGATAGCACAGGCCCTGGAGACAGCCGTGGAGGACATCGTTGAGAGAGGGCTGGGGGACAAGACAAACACTGTCGTCCTGATAACCGATGGTGAGGACCAGGTCATCCTTGACAGGCGCCTCCTAGAGAGGGCGGGCGTGAGCCTTGTTACGGTCATGATAGCGGGTGAGAACACTACTCTGAAGACTCTGAGCGACCACTACATAAATGCGGCCCTGGACCCAGAGGGCGCCCTCAGGCTGGTAGGCGAGGAGGGGGTGTTCCTCCCCCGGCTGAGAGGGCGCTCGAGGTACAGGCACGCGTAGGCCCTGGGCAAGCTTTTTGGCGTTGCACGCATAGACAATCACGTTGGGAGTCCATGACTAGGAATTCTCACTAGTAGGGTGGTGGCCTTGGTCCGGCTTGTTGTGAGGGTAGAACCATGGGCTGAGGAAGAGAAGCTGGCAGGGATGCTGGATCCTGTAGTGGAGGTGCTGCGGGGAGGGGGTATCGCGATATACCCCACAGACACCGTATACGGGGTGGGTGGGAGGATAGACCTGGAGGAGGCTGTTGAGAGAGTAGCCCAGGCGAAGCAGAGGGGGGCCTCCCCCTTCCCCATACTCCTGTCCAGCCTGGGCGATGCTGAGAGGCTCGCCCACCTGGGGCGGAGGGCCCGGCTCCTGGCCAGGGAGTTCTGGCCCGGACCCCTAACGCTCAAGCTAGAGCCTCGGGTGAGCTTGCACTCCCGGTTAGTTGATGGGGAGGGGAGGGTAGCGGTGAGGGTGCCTGACCATCCCGTGCCCCGTGTGCTCGCTAGAGGCATCGGAGGGTACATTGTGGGGACCAGTGCAAACAGGAGCGGTGCGCCCTCCCCTACCACGCTCGATGAGGCCCTTGCGCAGATTGGGGATAGAGTGGACGTGGCCGTAGATGGGGGGCCCTCGAGGTACCGTGTGGCCTCTACTATTGTGGACGTCACCGTTACTCCCCCCAGGGTCGTGAGGGTGGGTGCGATAGGTGTTGAGGAGATTGAGGAGGTTCTGGGTGAGGAGGTGGTCGTCGAGTCTGGGAAACCTTGATTAACATGGCCTCTCCTTAGTCCTTGTCTGACCATACCATATATGAGACGCCTAACCCATACTAAAAACGCCTACATCCTGGGTGACTGAGTTGTCCATGCCGATGCAGAGCACCCGCAGGCAGCTGATTATTGGCCAGGTTAGCATCATAGTATTCGCGCTAGTTGCGGGCTTCTTGGGAAGGAACGGGTGGCAATACTGGATTTTCGTTATCCTCTATTTCATAGTCTTCGCGGTCGTGATGCAGAAGCTTGGAGGGGGTGGGGTCAAGGGCAAGGCCCGGGTAGAGGAGGTGGAGCAGGGTAAGGTCCTGGTGGAGGAGAAAGAGTCCTTCCAGATACTCACAGAGGACGTTGACTACCACAAGGAGATGGCTGACCAGATGAAGATGATGCAGGGCCAGATGCTAATGTTTTTCCCCATAATGTTGTACTTCATACTGGCTTTTAACCCCATCCTGAACACGGTGCCCAATTACTTCGAGAACGAGCACCTGGGTTACGCGGCCGCCTACCTGGTCCTGTTCGAGGGGAGTTTTATACTAAGCCGTCTGGGCCAGTGGGCTATGGAGAGGAGGATGAAGAAAACGGGGAAGAAGTTCGTGATGATAAACGCGCCTAGGGCCTTCACGGTCACTAGCAAGGGTATCATTCTACAGGGTCTGGCTAGCAGGAACGCTATAGCTTTCCCCCTCAAGGAGTACAAGGTGAACCACAGCCCCCAGAGGAAATTTGTGGAGCTCGTGCACGAGATGCCCAAGGCCATTCTCAAGATAAGGCTCTATACAAGACAGCATGAGAAGCTCTACCAGATACTCAAGATGCACTCAGGGGAGCAGGGTAAGGAGGGGGAGGGAAAGCGTAGAGGATGAGTTGGACTAGTACACTATCGAGCCCGTGACAAGACTATGATCCGTTGTCAGGTATGTAGACCTCAATAACCGCCCGGTCCCCGTCCTTCAGCCCCAGGATGCTCCTGAGGTACTCTGGTGCTACTATCTCTATTATCTCGCTCCCATGGCTTGTGCGCTCGGGAATAACTATCCCCGCGGGTTCGTAACCGTTTATCTTTGCCTTAAAGAGCCATGCGCCACCGTAGACCCTCTTCTCATCCCTGAACCCGGGTATGTGGAGGGTCCTGTAGGCGTTCAGCTGCCTCCTCTTCCAGACGCTCTCGCCCACTAGCCTAACGTTTAGGGTGCCGGGGTAGGGCTTGAATCCAAGGAGCTTCTGTATCATGCCCGAGTAGTAGGGCATGCTTATGTAGTATCTCCCCTCCCCCAGGCCCGATACGACGACGCCCTCGAGGACGAGGATGTTCCGGTCCTCCTCCACAATGCTCGTTGCGAGGCCGGCCATTTCCTCCGCCATCCTTAGGCCCTGGCTGGTCACCTCCACGTACTCCCCCCTCCCCTTCACAATCCTGGTTATGAGGCCCCTGTCCTCAAGGGTCCTGAGCAGCCGGGAGACACTCTGCTGGCTCAGCCCCGTGTCCCTTGCCACCTCTGTCTGCTTGAGCCTCCTCCGCCTCTTCCCCTTCATAACGAGAAGAAGGAAGGCCACCAGCTTGGCGTCATCATATCTCAAACCACGCACCTCGCCCTGCTCCCAATCCAGGCTTCCCTTATCCCCCAGAGTGAGGTTTGCGTCCTCCCTCGTTAATTAACCCTAGGCATAGCCACTCGGCGTGAGGCAAAGTAGGGCGGGGCCCTGGGACTCCGAGTAGACTCTCTAGAGGGGCCTAGTCTCCTCCAGAGTGCCCTCCCTCGTCGCTATAACTATGTCAATCTTGTCCCCTGTCAACGCATCCCTCCTCGCGGCGACCCTGACCGCCCTAACCGCGAGATCGACGGCCTCGTCCCGTGACATGCCCCGGCGGTAACCGTTCTCCAGCACCCCCATCGCTACCGCACCACCTGTGCCAGCCGCAGCGTAGTCGTCGCTTATCGTCGAGCCCAGGGGGTCAAGAACAACCAGCTTGGGCGCCCCCTCGACCCCGCCTAGCATGGCCTCCGTCATCATGGGGAACATCTTGTAGGAGTAGAGTATGTTGGAGAGGAGGCGGGAGGCTGCCTCAACGCTTATCCCCTTACCCGACTCCAAGCTATAGTATCTTATCTCCTCCCTCATGACGCGTAGGAGGGCCTGGGCATCCGCTATGAGGCCCGCGAACCCCACTATCAGGTTCCCATCGAGAACGTGGACCTTCTTGGCCTGGCCGTGGACGTAGCTGCCCAGCGTCACCCTCCTGTCCGCCGCGAGCAGGACCCCCACCTTGAAGACAACGCCGACAAGCGTCGCTCCCACCATGGCTACCACGCCCCAGAAGTTCTGGGTCGGTTTATTAATGGTGCCGGGGACCATTATATGAGTGCCCCAGGAGGTGGGAGCTACCTTGCTCTTCGAGAGCGGTGCCTGGTTCAAGCCCCGGAGGGTTCCTGTGGAGGCGGCGGTTATAGGAGGCAGCGGGGTATACGACCCCGGAGAGCTGGAGGATCCCCTTGAGTTGAAGGTATACACCCCCTACGGGCCTCCGAGCGACAATATCGTTGTGGGAAGGATGGGTGAGAGGAGCGTCGCCTTCCTTCCCCGCCACGGCAGGGGCCACCGCATACCCCCCCATAGGATAAACTACCGGGCCAACCTGTGGGCCCTCAGGGCACTCGGAGCAAGGTGGATCATAAGCGTGAGCGCCGTTGGTAGCCTCCGGGAGGACCTGGGGCCGGGGAGCCTCGTGGTCCCTGACCAGTTCATTGACATGACCAAGAGGAGGGACTACACGTTCTTCGACGGACCTGTGGTGGCTCATGTGAGCATGGCCCATCCTTTCTGCAACAGGCTCTCCCAGCACCTGGTGGAGGCTGGGAGGAGGACTGGCATCGAGGTTAGGAGGGGGGGCACCTACCTCTGCATAGAGGGGCCCCGGTTCAGCACCGTTGCTGAGAGCAGGGTGTGGAAGAACGTCCTGGGCGCCGATATCATTGGCATGACCCTAGTGCCCGAGGTCAACCTGGCCTGCGAGCTCCAGACCTGCTATGCAACCCTAGCCATGGTTACTGACTATGACGTCTGGGCGGAGAAGCCCGTGACCGCGGAGGAGGTTGCCCGCGTTATGGCTGAGAACGTGTCCAAGGCCCGGAGAATAGTGGCCGAGGCTATAAGGACCCTCCCCGACGACCCGGAGGATGATTGCAGTTGCTGCAGAAGCCTGGAGACCGCAACCCTGTAGGAGTGGGGAGCCTGGAGGAGCTGGACAGACTGCTCCATAGGTCAGTGGAGAGGGCCGAGGAGGCCCGGGACAGGATAGTCTCGTTCACACAGGGCTCGGGCGACCTCATAGTAACCTTCACGGGCCTGGGGTCGGTGGCAGCGTGGGTTTTCACCAACTTCTACCAAGTACTAGCACAGCCCAGGGTCTCCGACCCCCTCCCCGCTTACCACGCCAGCCTCCACGTGGCCCCCTACCGTGAGGAAGAGTACAGGGTCCTCCACTGGATGGGGAGCCCCTGGGAGAGGGGTGAGACCGCCCGCCTGGCGGACGCGCTGTACATAATGGGCGTCCCGGCCCTCTACATCGTACCCGACGAGGCTGACCCCCTCCTCCAGCAGAAGGTACCCGAGGGGGCCAGCGTGGAGCTCTCCGGTCTCCTGGACCAGGTGATGGCGTCGGCCGTCTCCGCGCTGGGTCTGGCAGTGGAGAGGACGGGGAGGGGGGACATGAGGGTAAGGAGGCTGGAGCAGGAGCTCCTAACTCCTGAGGGGGTCGTGGAAGGCCTATGGGGCTCCTATGGAGCCCAGCTTGAGGAGCTCGTTTCATGGGCGCGGGGGGGAGGCGTCTCCATAGTCCATACGCGCATGCTTACACCCGCCGCCATCGCCTTGGGGGAAACTCTGGCACGATTGGGTCTTAGCGTGTCGCTCTGGGAGGCATCCTCCGCACCCCCTGAGGGACTGGGGGACAGGGTGTTGGTCCTCTATACTAGTACCGAGGCTGATGTCTGGAGGGACATTTACTTCCGAAGGATGAGGACAGGGGGGCCCGGGGTTAGGGGGCTCGAGATTAGGACGGACCCTCTCTCAGCCCAGGTTTATGGGGTCTTGCTGGGAATCATGGCGGGGCTGGCAGGAAGGGGTGTAATTTAAAGGGGCTTGTGCGTAATATTCGCCTAAGGCCCACCGGGGCCGGGTGGGTGGTCTGGTTGATCCCCGCGGGTGATGAGAACATACGTGTCGAGAGAGTGGTGGTGAACCACCTAATCATTGGCCTCAACATTGTCTTGTTCATTGTGAGCATAATGAGGCCCCAAATGCTGGTCCCGGGGGCCACAGGGCTTGAAGATGTTATCAACGCGCTTGGGGTGAAGCCCTTCTTCATAGCTCGGGGCGAGATGCTCTGGACCATATTGACCGCGATGTTCCTCCACGCGGGTCTCGCTCACATTCTGGGGAACATGCTCTACCTCTACATCTTCGGGGACAACATAGAGGCGGTGATGGGGAAGGTCAGGTACCTGGCCTTCTACCTACTATCCGGGCTGGGGGCCGTCGTGTTCCACATCGCCAGCATAAGCCTCATACCCCCCGACAGGCTCCTAAACTACGCCTTCCAGGGCGTGAACCCCTGGCTGGTACCCGCAGTGGGTGCCAGCGGGGCCATAAGCGGCGTCCTGGGCGCATACATGATCCTATACCCCGGGAGCCTTATTCGCGCGGTGGGGTTCTGGTTCTGGATACCCATGGTCTTCAGGGTGCCCGCGAGCGTATACATCATATTCTGGTTCGCCTACCAGCTTGTGATGGGCGTCTTCACGCTTACAGGAATACCCACGGGCGTGGCCTTCTGGGCCCACATTGGGGGCTTCCTAACCGGAATGGCCCTCGTACCCGTACTGGTTAACCGAGAGAAGCTAGAGAAGCTAAGGGCCCTTGCTGCCTGGAGGCTCTCAGGCTACTACGGTGAGGGTTACTACTACCTAACCAGGCAACGAGGCTCGAGCGAACCCGGGGAGGCCTGAGTTTGCTACACAGCGGCCTACGGAGGTGACCAAAGTGCCCCTGCTAAACCCAAGGGAGAGGGAAAGGGCGGGATTACTCCTAGGGGATTCCATCGCCAGGACCGTGTTCGCTTACATCAAGCCCGGGTCCCCCCACAGGTACTCGGCCGACCGGGGGAGGCTCGAGGCCCTAATAGACCTGAGCCTGATAGCCTCGACCCGCGTTGACCCCCTCCTTGACAAGGCCGCCAAGCTGAGAGAGGCCCGCATAGGCCTACCCGAGCTGGGCTTGGGAGACCACGTTAACAGGGCCTCACGCGATTTCTTCGCCTGGAGCGAGAGGGCCGAGCGCCTAGCGCCCGCCACACTCCTCTACACAGGACTCACTCTGGTCGCCGCCACTATCAAGGACGAGCCCCTTCCCGAGGCCCAGAGGATGCTCCTCTACCTGACCCCGGAGGACTCTGCGGGGCTCCTGGAGGCGCTTAGGATTGCGGACGAGAAAGCCTATGGGGCGGCATCGGCCTCGGGCCTCAGCCCCCGGAGGGTCAGGGACAGGGGAATCGGCCTGGGTGACCTCATGGGACTACTGGAGGAAGCGGGGCTCAGGGAGTACGGGTTCCTCAAGGAAGCCCGCACCATCCAAGAGTGCAGCAAGGCCGTCTACCGGGGGGTGGAGGAGGGAAGGGGTCTCAACAACTCTATCGTGAGAGGATTCCTTGTACTCGCCTCCAACGACGCCCAGAACCCCCTCCGCAGGGAGATGCAGAGGGCCCTAGAGGAGGGGGGCATGGACTCGCCCGCGGGTGGGAGGAGGCTCTTCGAGCTGGACAAGAGGTCCCGGGAGGAGGGCGTGGACCTCTCCTACCTCCTACCTCCCCTCACCTCCTGCGTCCTAGCGGCCATGCTCAGGGGGGCCAAGCCCCCATAACCAGCCCACATGGAACGTAGGGTGGTCATCGTGTGCAGGATGCTGATGGCATCGGGACGCCCGGGCGACATAGGGGGTGCTAGGCTGAGGGTACTCCTAGACATGTTCAGGAGGGCGAGTGAGGAGGACCCCCATCTGAGGGCGATAACAGGCGGCGAGGACTCGTCCCACGGTGACGGGTGGGGATACTACTTGGCGTGGAGGGGCTCCCGAACGGGGGGAGAGATCCTCTACAGGAGCCCCCTGCCCGTCTTCGTTGACGAGGATGGGTTCTTGGGGCTTGAAATGAGCCTAAGGATGGCCCTAGAGTCCCGTTGGATGGCCCTCATAGTGCACAGTAGGAAGGCCTCAAGAGGGCTACCCGTTACCCTCCTCGACGTACACCCCTTCCACACGCTGACCCCTCGGGGAGGCTCTCTGGTTTTGGCCCACAATGGAAGCGTGAACCTTGGGGCCTTAGAGGCTAGGGTTGAGGGGAGGAGCGACAGCCTGAGCCTGGCCCTCGAGCTGGCGAGAATGGGGAGCGCCGATGAGGTTATAGGGAGGCTCGAGGACGATGAGTGGCGCTCCCGCGTGGCGAGAGGAGGGCTGAACGTGGCCTTCGCCCTCACAGAGCCCGGTGAGGGGGGGTTCGTGGTCGCGGGGTTTCTCCACGACTATAAGCTGCCCAGGGAGGGGGATGGTGAGGCCTTCGAGAGATACTATGCGGTCTCAGGCGTGTGGGGGGAGCGCTTCTTCATAACAATGTCCTCCACAATCGCGGAGCTCTACGGGGGCGGTGATGCCCTCCCGCTTGAAAAGGGGACCCTGGTCACCCAGGTCCTCCCCCTGGAGGGGGACCTGGAGCCGGGGCTTGTCGAGGGACTTCCTGTGAGAGAGGAGGTGGACAAGGCCGATGGGAGACTCCCTTGAGGAGAGAATAGGGAGACTTACACGGAGGGAGGAGGAGGCCTACCGTTCGAGAACAAAGGCCTCTCTGGAAAAGTACACCAGGCTTTCAAAGAGGATGCCCGAGGGGGTCAACTACAGGATACGGAGGCTCAGACCCCACCCCCTGTACATCGCCGAGGCTAGGGACATTAGGGTACGCGATGTTGATGGAAACTGGTACATCGACTACTGGATGGGCCACGGGGCCCATATAATGGGACACACCCCCGAGTGGCTGGGGGATGTTGTGGGCGATGTTTACTCGAGGGGGTATCACTTCGGGTACCCGAGCAGCCTTCTAGAAGACTATGTCGACGCCATACTGCGCGCGTATCCCATCATGGATGCCGTGAAGCTCACCAACACGGGGACGGACGCGAACAACGCCGTTATGAGGGCAGTTAGGGCATACACGGGCCGGGAGAAGGTTGTGAAGATGAAGGGAGGCTGGCACGGGGGGAGCGAGGCCCTCATAGTGGACGTGCACCCCCCCTACAGGGGAGTCGAGACAGCCGGAGCTGTGGACTGTTGCATATCCTCTACCATAACCGTGGAGTACAACGACCTAGAGGCTCTTGAGAGGGCCCTGAGGGAGCACAGGCCCGCCGCCGTCATAATGGAGCCCGTCCTGGGGGCAGGGGGAGCCATAGGCCCAAGGCCAGGGTACCTGAGAGAGGTGAGAAGGCTTACCGAGGAGCATGGCGTTCTGCTTGTTTTTGACGAGGTGATAACAGGGTTCAGGCTGGCGCCCGGGGGAGCTGTTGAGTTCTATGGCGTGGAGCCCGACCTTGTGATTCTGGGCAAGATAGTTGGTGGGGGGAGCCCGAGCGCGGGGGCTGTACTGGGCAAGTGGGAGTACATGAAGTGCTTCGACACAGGCTCCTGGAGCGGCACGCCATGTTTCGTTGGAGGAACGTTCTCGGGGAACAACCTCACCCTAGCACTGGGTAGGGAGATGATAACAAGGCTCCTGGGCATGAGGGGGGAGTACGAGAGGGCAAGGGAAGTGTGGGGGGAGTTCGCCAGGGAGGCTGAGAAGACCTGCGGTGAGGAGACCCCGTGCCACGTGACGGGGGACAGCCTGCTGGTAGGCCTCCACTTCACCAAGAGGAAGCCCTGGAGCCCCACCGAGGCCCACGAGCTCCGTTGGAGCAGGGGGTTCAACTACCTCCACCACCTGTACCAGAGGAACCGTGGGGTCCTCTACCTCACAGAGGACACTGCACATTTCCTGCCCAGCCTTCTCCACGACCGCGAGCACGCTCGGCTCCTAGTATCGAACCTGGAGGAGCTGTTGGACGAGCTGGTTCGTTTATGAGAGCTTAAGCTCAGCGGGGGTCAGTGGGGCGAAGGCCAGGAAATACAGGAGCACAACTATTGATGAAGCCGTGATTATGAGGAGGGGCCTGACGCTGCTTGGAACCTCCCTCCTGAGGAGGATTACGAGGGCGAGGGGGGCGGGCATATCTACTAGCAGGCGTAGGGTTATGTCTCCTCTGGTGAGGAAGAGTAGGCCTAGGGCAGAGGCCAGTGATGCCGCGGTCATCCAGTCGGTCCTCGACAGCCCTCCCCTCCTCACATAGAGGAAGGCTATTAGCAGGGAGAGGGGTAGGATTACTTCTCCTCTTAGGCCCGTGCCCCAGGCGAATATCCTCAGGGTATCCCCTATGGCGAAGGGGCCTGATAAGGGCTGTACGAGCTGACCTGTTATAGTCGCCAGGCTTGCGGCCCCTTTGAGCTGGGTAACGGCGGCGTATGACACCCACCCGGGCAGGAGGCTCGCCATTGCCACGCGGGCTGCTGTGTATGGGCTGGTCTGCTTTAACCGTATTGACATTACTATGTAGACTGCGGTTGAGACGGTGAAGTAGGCCAGCGTCCAAGGGTGGAAGAGGCCTAGGAAGAGGGCCAAGAAACCGGTTAGCAGCGATGACTCACCCCGCGCCATATCACGGGATAGCCTGTCCATCATCCAAAGGGCTACGGGGAGGGCGAGCAGGTTTGTCTGAAACCCCGCGTATAGGAAGAATGGTGCCCAGTAGGCGATAGAGAGAGCTGCACCAGTTCCCGCCCAGTGGGGTTCCATGCCGTTCCTCGCTAGGATAAAATACGTTGCCACCGCCAAGACCGGGAGGCCCAGCAGGGGGACGACCACGTCAAAGAAAAAGAAGTACCCGCCCAGCCGTGGAGCCAGGGCACAGGTGGTGAGTGTGAAGAGGGGTCTCTCGGGAGTGAACAGGCTTATCTCGCCTCTCTCATACTTCTCACAAGCAATTGTGTGATAGTAGGTGTCAAGGGATACGACGCCATCCACACGGTCCTGGACAAGAATAATGCTCCCAACCGCCAGAACTATTGCGGGGACCAGGAAGAGAAGGGAACGGGCCCTCCGGCTATTCTGACTCGATAGGAGAGGAGCTCCCGTCGCTTCTCCACCGTTACTCGTTGGGCGGGCTGTTGCAAGTAGGCCCAAGAAGGCGCTCAGGAGCACTACCATGCCGAGGAACGAGCCCATGACCAGGCCCGACCAGGCCCAAGATGCCACCCACGTGTGTATAGGGCGCGAGAGCGTGACTAGGGCGAGGAGGAGCAGGCTGAGGGCGAGGCCTGTCCTGGCCCTTTCATCCCCCATGCTTGTTATGGTGTATGCAGCGAGCATTAAGAGGGGGGCGAGGCTGGCGTAGGCCACCCAGGGGCTGGATAATGTGGCTAGGAAATAGACCAGGGCGGCTAGGCGGCCCCACTTCGAGAGAATAAGAGGGAGGCTCAGCAGGGCCATCATGAGGGCCGTTGCCCGGAACAGGGGGGACCATTCAAAGGGATTTGTTATGATAGTGGGCCTCCCGGGGACTAGGGAGAGTCCAAGGGAACTCCCCGCATTAACCATGACTCCCACGAGCGCAAAGGCGAGAACAGTAATGTGGAGAGCTCCCATGTTCTCTATGCGTGAAACGTAGGAGAATACCCTGGAGAATAGTGGAGCTAGTCTATCCCGGAGGCTGGGCCGCTTCTCACCCGGCGTCTCCACATGCATTGTTTCTCCCCATGGCTCCTCCTCTCCCAGGGTCTCCACTTTATCACTGGCTTCCCCCAGCCTTGGTTCAAGGGCCATAGACACAAGTAGGGAGGCAACGCTCGCAACTAGAAGGTAGTAGGCGTACTCAGCGAGCCTGTTTGCCAGGGCCTCTCGTCCCAGACCCAGCGCGGCTGCGGCTGCTATCATTGCCACCATGAAGAGTATAGCCAGCATCCTACCCGTGTCTTCGAGGGTCCTTACCCACCTGCAGCGAGGGAGGTTGGGATATTGCTCGCAGGCACTGGGCTCCTCTTCCTCCTCTAGGCTGTTTTGTTCCTCTTCCTCGCGCTTCTCTCCCAAAGGTCCCACCAGGGTATTACCTATTGTCCCAATAGCTTGGGAGTAATGGCGAATATATCCTGGGATAGCTTGATTAATTAGCTGTTTCTAGCCATTATTATATTGAATCAGAATGTATGGAAGAGTGATAAAAACATGATAAAACAATATTTGGGAGGTGCATTAATGTGAGCGTGAAACTTCTGGGTGAGGTGGAGAAGTTCAAGCCCCGCTCAGGCGTATTCGGAAATATATACGAGGACAGGGAGGGGATGCCTTTCTTCAAGGCCTATGTTCCCGGCATGGGCTGGGTCTCGGGTGACTCGGGTGAGCTCAGCGTATCCAGCCCCATAGATGAGTCAACCATAGCCAAAGTGGGCCTCATAGGGAGAGAGCAGGCAGCGCAGGGCCTGAGGGTCCTGTACGAGAAGGGTCGTTGGGAGGCCCGCAACACCCCGGGTGAGAAGAGGCTCAGGATACTCTCGAAGCTCAAAGAGGTTATGAGCAACAGTTTTGAGGACTTTGTCAAAGCCCTCGTGCTCGACGCGGGTAAGCCCATTCACGGGGCAGAGGGCGAGGTCAAGGCCAGCCTGGACCGCATAGACAAGGCCATGCTCGACCTGCGCAAGATATCCGGTGACTACATACCCGGGGACTGGGACGCCCACACCCTCGAGACAGAGGGCCTTGTGAGGAGGGAGCCCTATGGTGTCGTTGCGGCTATCGTTCCCTTCAATTATCCCTTATACGACAGCGTGATGAAAATTGTAAGCGCCTTTATAGCGGGCAACGCTGTCCTCCTCAAGCCAAGCAGCAGCGACCCCCTGCCCGCCATATTGCTGGTGAAGGCGTTGCTCGAGGCAGGGTTCCCGCCCAACGCGATAATGCTGGCAATGATGAGGGGCCGTGACTTTGGAGAGCTACTGCCCGACCGCAGGATAGGCGCGATAATGCTCACCGGCAGCACCGAGACGGGGAAGCAAGTGCTGGCCAAGGCGGGTATTAAGAGCTACCTTCTCGAGCTGGGCGGCGGCGACCCCGCCCTGGTGCTCAGGGACGCCGACATAAGGCAGGCCGCTGACAACGTGACCAAGGGCATCATAAGCTACTCGGGCCAGAGGTGCGATGCCATAAAGCTGGTGCTGGTGGAGGAGCCCATATACGACGAGTTCAAGAAAGCGTTGCTTGAGGAGCTGGAGAGGCAGGTCAAGATAGGAGACCCCCGGGACCCGGGCACCACAGTGGGTCCCCTCATAGATAGGGCGACTGTGGATGAGATGGAGGCCGCCATAAAGGACGCGGTTGAGAAGGGAGGCAAAGTGATATTCGGCGGTAAGAGACTGGCGCCCACGTACATAGAGCCCACCGTGATAGAGGTACCCCGAGACAAGGTCAGGGAGGTGGAGCTCTACGGTAAGGAGGTCTTCGCCCCCGTGGCTCTGCTGACCAGCGTGGAGAACCTCGACCAGGCCATAGAGCTGGCCAACGGCAGGCCCTATGGCCTCGACGCTGCAGTGTTCTCCAAGAACCTGGAGTGGATAAGAAAAGCGATAAGGTACCTGGAGGTCGGGGCTGTGTACGTCAACATGTTCCCCCGCCACGGCATAGGCTACTACCCCTATGGTGGCAGGAAGGACTCCGGCATAGGTATGGAGGGCATCGGCTACAGTATCGAGTACGTCAGCGCTTACAAGAGCATAATATTCAACTACAAGGGCGCCCGGGTCTGGGACTACATGGTCTAATACAAACTTTTTTCTCACACGCTGGATAAGACGCCCACACAGTAGGCGGAAACTTCTTCTCCCACCATCCCCAATAACTACCTCATAGCAGCTTAAAGCCGGTCATGGCTAGCTTCCCCTATAAAGTCTCCATTCGCCCTTGTCCACCTTTCAAATACGGTGAGGCAACCTTGTGGCTCAAGGACCTCTTCGCCTTCGAAAAACCGATCATAGGCATGGTCCACCTCCCCCCGCTGCCCGGGGCCCCCAATCACGGGGAGGAGCACAGCATGGAGGAGATTATTCGAAGGGCCCTCGATGAGGCCTTCAGCCTCAAGGAGGGAGGGGTACATGGTATCATGGTGGAGAACTACGGGGACAGGCCCCTCCCCAAAGACCGATGCGACCCCGCCACGCTCGTGGCTATGGGGATTGTGGTGAGGGAGCTGAGGGAGAGAATCGGTCTGCCCCTTGGCGTCAACCTGCTCAGGAACTGTGCCCGGGAGGCGCTGGCAGTAGCTTACGTGGCAGGGGCCCATTTCATAAGGGTCAACGCCTACTCCCAGACCATTGTCAGCGACCAGGGACTCATAGAGCCCGTGGCTAGGAAGCTCCAAGAGTACCGTAGGTATCTGGGCGCCCTGGGTGTTAAGGTGCTTGCTGACGTTAACGTGAAGCACGCTGCCCCCCTTGCGGATAGGCCCCTGGAGGAGGTGGTTGAGGAAACGCTGGACCGTGGAGGGGCGGACGCCGTCATAATAACGGGGCCCAGGACAGGGGAGCCCCCCCTGCTGGGCGACCTAGAGGCAGCTAAGGAGGCTGCGGGAACGAGGCCCGTGTTGGTGGGGAGCGGGCTTACTCCAGAGAACGCACCCCTTCTTCTAAGGGTGGCTGATGGGGCCATCGTGGGCACCTACTTCAAACGGGGGGGAAGGGTCGATGTCGAGCGGGTCAAGGCCCTTATGGAGTCAGTGAGAGAGCTGGTGGGGTAGGAGGGACAATGCCCCGGGTCAGGCTTTTTGCACTCACCGCACTCGTGCTTGCGGTGCTGGTCTTCTTCGTAGCTGTGCCAGTGTACATCGCTACAGTGAGTACCCGTGCCCAAGAATGCACCTGGAACCAGACCCCCAGAGACGTAGGCATAGCTGGTTACGAACAACTGACGCTCAAAACCAGAGACAGCATACCCCTCTCCACGTGGGTCATACCCGGGAAAGGGGATGAGAGCAACGTTACCGTTGTGATTATGCATGGCTACACCTCGTGCAAGGCCAACCCTAGTCTCCTAGCTTTGGCGAAGGCCCTGTGGGAGCGAGGCGCCAACGTTGTGCTCTTCGACTTCAGGGCCCACGGTGACAGCGGGGGTGACAGGACCACAATTGGTCCA
>JALTXS010000077.1 GCA_027048265.1 Desulfurococcales archaeon | reverse complement strand
CCCCCTCCTACACGGTCTCCTCCCTTATAGCCAACCAGTTCGGCAACGCGGGCCTCTACCCCCATATGACCAGCGTCCTCCTCGCGGGGGGACTAGTGCTACTACTCCTAGGAATGGCGTCCAACCTCGTCGCGTTAATGTATCTGAGGAGGGCGAACTGGTTTGCCTGACACCCGTCGCGTGAAGGAGAGGCTCTTCCTAGCCCTGGTAAGCCTCCTCGCCTTGGCGGCAATTGCACCGCTCTTCCACATCCTCGCAACCCTAGCCTACAAGGGCATGGGAGCAATAATTGGCGCGGGCCTCGGGTTCTTCACCCAAGCCCCCGCGCCTCCAGGGTCGGGGGAGTCTGGGGGGATAGGGCCCGCGCTGCTGGGAACCCTTTGGCTGGGCCTATTATCGGGTATCCTGGGGGTCCCTCTCGCGGTTTTGACGGGGGTCTTCATAGTAGAGTACAGGGGCACCCCGCTGGCGGGCCTAGCCAGGTTATCCGCAAGTAGCCTCGTGGAGGTGCCCACTATTCTCATTGGGATGCTCGTCTTCCTCCTCCTGGTGAAACCCATGGGTCATTACAGCATACTTGCGGGGGCAGTCGCGGTCTCCCTTGTCATGCTCCCTTACACCGTCTCCTACGTGGAGAGGGCACTCTCCCAGCTTCCCCACACCTACAGGGAGGCGGGATACGCCATGGGCATGACCCGCGCCCAGGTGGCCTACCGTGTAGCCATGGCTATCGCGGGGAGGGGCGTGGCGGCCGGGGTCCTCGTGGGGGTCTCCAAGGCCCTCTCCGAGACCGCGCCGCTCCTCTTCACACTGGGGAGCGCCCGAGGCGCCTACCCCACCTCTCTAGGTAGCCTCCTGGCGCCGGGGGACGCGGTGCCCCTCCTCATATTCCAGCTGGCCCAGACCCCCTACGAGAACTGGCAGGAACTGGCATGGGGGGCGGGGCTCGTGCTGACGCTTCTGGTTCTCCTGCTCTTCACGCTGGTCAAGCTCTTGGTGAGGGAGGTGAGGGTCTAGTGGAGCCCGTGGAGGTGGTGGTTAGGGGTCTGAACGTATGGATTAACGGCAGGCAGATACTGTACAACGTGGAGCTCCGCGCCCTCCCGGGCAGGATAACCGCGGTCATGGGCCCCAGCGGGAGCGGGAAGAGCACCCTGCTCAGGACACTCAACCGCCTCCTGGACCTCATACCCGGGGCCCGCGCAGAGGGCGTGGTGAGGATAGGCCCTCTCGACGCACTCAAGGCGGACCCCTACCATGTGAGGAGGCTAACGGGCATGGTCTTCCAGGAGCCCAACCCCTTCCCCCACATGACCATCTACGACAACGTTGCCATCGGGCCCCGGCTCCACCGACTCGCCCAAAGCAGGGAAGAGCTTGACGACATAGTAGAGTGGGCCCTTAGGGCCGCCCACCTGTGGGACGAGGTAAAGCACCGCCTCGACGAATACCCCCACCAGCTGAGCGGCGGGCAGCGGCAAAGGCTCAGCCTAGCCCGCGCCCTCGCCCTCAGGCCCAGGGTCCTCCTCCTAGACGAGCCCACCGCCAACATTGACCCCGCCTCAACCGAGAAGATAGAGCAGACCATATCCCAGTACGCCCGAGAGAACCAAGCCACCATTATTCTCGTGACACATTCCCCCGTGCAAGCGAGGAGACTCTCCCACCAACTAGTACTGCTACAGGAGGGTAGGATAGCACGCAGAGGCCCTACAGCCGAGCTACTCCCCAACAGCGAAACAATAACTGCACCAGAACTAGGGCGAAGATTGTTCTACGGGCTTCAAGATATTACATAATCTTAACATCCTCTGGATATTGCCTAATAGTTTGGATGAACACCTTTGCTATCAATACCCCTTTTAATAACTCTGCCTTTTTTATCTGACGTACTCTACTTCTTCCAGGTTTTCAAACTCTTGGTCTCCTGTTAGAAAGGGTATGCTGAGGCGTTTTGCTATTGCATAGCCAAGAGCGTCTATAAGAGAGATGTTCTTGCCCCTTTTCCTTAACTCGAGACGTAACATAGAGGCTCTAACGTAATCTTCATCCAATGCCCTGATGATGGTAACATATGTTCTAACAGCACGGATTATCTCAAGAGCCCTCCTAGAACCATAGTCCCTAACCAGCGCATATGCAAGCTCTAGAATATTAAACTCGCTAGTCAGAAGAGCTCCCTCTGCGTATCGCTGGTATACGGGATTACCCTTAAGGATCTCGACGAGAGCGTATGTGTCAGCATAGTAGCGTTTCAAGGTTTGTCAACCGTGTATACTTCTAAGCTCATCCTTGAGCTTTTGGGTGTCTATGTCCCACTCCTTTAAGAGACCATATATCCCCTCAATCCTAACCCTTACCCTGGCTCCCTCGGGCAAGTCCAGCCGCTCCAGGGGGCGTAGAACCCCCCTTTCGTAGATGGCTTCAATAACCTTGCCCATATAGCTCCCCTTTCTTATTTTATTTGAGAGAAAGCTATAACAATTTATGAGCTACACTACCCTAAAAGCTCGCCTAGCCTAATCCAAGACCAAGTGTATCCTAACCCAGGGAGAGCAATCACTCCCAAATAGAAGACCGATACCACTCAGCTCAAGACCATTTACAGAATTATTATGGGAACGGGCCTTAGGGTGAATTACACTCCTTTCATCCTCCACAAAGGCAAATACACGCAATTTAATAAAAAAGGTGCAAAACCCTCATCACGCATCAACTGTTTAGACTGAAGCTCCTCACCATCTCCATTCAGAGGAAGCCGTTCTCAACATCTGGTAAAATGCATGAAAACACCAATTCTAGGGCAGAGTCTCATACTAGTGCCTTATCACGCTGGTTAGGAGCGTTTTTCAACCGCCTCTGCGCATCCTCTCCCCTATGTTCTTCACCAGCTTCCCTATGTCTTCGAGGGCGTCCTGTACGTGCTCCTCTTTGCACCAGCCCTCATAGAAGCAGGTGTGCATAGAGTTGGCCACGCCCCATACGCGGGTTACCCACTCGCCCAGCTCCCTCCGGAGCACCAGGGTGTAGTCCCAGAGCTCCCCGTGGCTGGTCAGGCGCTTGCCCTCCCTCCACGAGGCATAGGCCTTCACAGCCAGAGCTGCTGCACCCCAGAGCTTCTCCGCCGCCTGCCTCACATCACCCTCTTCCAGCTCTCTCCGTGCCTGCTCGAGGAGCCCACGCGCCGCCTCCAGGTACTCCCCTGCCCTCTCCGGGGGGTCTAGGTCACCTGCTAGGAGCTCCACCAGGTACTCTTCCGGGGCCATTCCCTGTTCCCGGGCCTCCTCCTGGAGCCTCTTCGCGAGGCTCCGGGGGAGCCTCACCACCTCCTGCAACGCCATCCCCCTGACAAGAATTGGGAATTAAATGCTTTAAGGCTTGGCTTGCAACCAGTTGTGGTACAATTGTGCTACACGAGTTTGTTTGGGCAAGCCTCACACGTGGGCGTGGCCGCTTACAACACATTTGCCACAAGCAGGGGGTCAGCTGGTGAGGGTTAGAAGCGCTCTCGCCCGGGCTCCCTCCTTGGTGGTCACGGTTATCTCGAGGTAGCCGCTGTTGGGCTTGTCCAGGATGAAGCGGAGCTCCTTGGTTTCCCCGGGGTCGATGGTGTTGTTGTAGCTTATCTCGTCCACTAGGCCCTTGGTGGAGAGGTCCTTCACGTAGACCT
>JALTXS010000076.1 GCA_027048265.1 Desulfurococcales archaeon | reverse complement strand
ATATCGACACCAGCATCCTAGTGGTGGCCCTCGACGAGAAGGACCGCCGCCATGACAAGGCTAGGGCCATTCTCGAGGAAAACGGCCGGGTAAAGGTAATCTCCGAGCTTGTTGTTACAGAGCTGGCAAGTGTTGTTGCCCGGAGAAGTGACATTATTTCTAGTATAGGTGAGATTCTTGGCCTCGGTCCCGAGGAAGTGATGCTTGCTAGCATCCTTTACGTTGTCAAAAGGTTCGGCTTGAAATTGCACACCGTGGAGGGGGGTACCAGGATCCCCACGCTGGGGACAATGAATATGCCTCTCTACGAGGCGGTTAAGCTAGCGCTAACTATCAAGCTCAGAACACTTGACCTCATACACGTTGCATACGTGAAACTGATAGTAGAGACAGGTCTCCCGTTGAAGGACTTCATAACAGCTGACCTGGAATACGAGAGAGCCCGGGAGTTCTTGAAGGACACCCTAGGCGTGGAGCTTTTGATAATAGATTAGATACGGATAGATACGTCTATTGGACCAATGCGAAGTATCTAATGCAGCCATCTCATACTTGTGACGAAAAAGACCATACTGACAACAGTAATTATTCAACAGTATTTACCGTAAGGTAAAAGTTGTATGATGGTGGACCGGCCGGGATTTGAACCCGGGACCTCTCGGGTGCAAACCGAGTGCTCTTCCAGGCTGAGCTACCGGCCCACTGCCCCAACTGGGGCTTCTCCTTGTTTATCCTTAATTGCTGATTGGGTTTTTTTGCTTTGCCGCCTGTTTGGAATTTTTATCATTTTATATAATATAGTATTGTTATAATTATATATTAAAAAACAAATCTCTATCCTATTCTACATATTAGATATAATTTTTAATATAATACGAATATGTTCAGATGCTAACGTATATAGAAAAAACCACAGATAGAACCATTGTGGTACATAAAGTTAGGGATGCGTCCCCAACCCTTTTGAGGGGTGAATATCTTGAGCCAACAGAAACTGACAAGGAGAGACTTTGTCAAGATAGCGGGTCTCGCAGGAGTCGCTGTGAGCGTGGGCGGCCTCACAAGTGTCCTGAGCCAGAACAACTTCCTACGGGAGATAGGTAATCCCCGACTGGGATATCCGGAGGAAAGGAGGGGCTGGGAGAACTTCTATAGGAGCATGTGGCAATACGACAAGGTTGCTAGATCTACACACGGTGTTAACTGTACTGGTTCCTGTTCCTGGATGGTGTATGTTAAGGACGGTATCGTTGCTTGGGAGCTCCAGGCTACAGATTATCCTAGAATAAGCGAACAAATCCCAGATTACGAGCCCCGAGGATGTCCCCGTGGGGCGTCCTTTAGCTGGTACCTTTACAGCGCACTTAGGGTCAAGTACCCCTATGTGCGCAAGCCTTTACTTGACTTATGGAAAGCTGCAAGAGCCGCTTACGGTGACCCTGTCGAGGCTTGGAAGAGCATAGTGGAGGACCCTGCAAAGAGAAGCCAGTATGTTAAGGCAAGGGGCATGGGTGGCTGGGTTAGGGCGGATTGGGACACTGTGTTGGAGCTGATAGCAGCCGCCCTTGTCTATACTATCAAGAAGTATGGGCCTGACAGGATATTCGGCTTCACACCCATACCCGCCATGAGCCCCGTCAGCTACGCCTCGGGCGCGAGGTTCATAGAGCTAATAGGGGGCAGCATGGGCAGCTTCTACGACTGGTACGCTGACCTGCCCCCCGCAAGTCCCCAGGTGTGGGGTGAGCAGACTGACGTCCCAGAAAGCGCCGACTGGTTTAACGCTGCTTACATTATAAACTTTGGCACGAACATACCAATGACAAGGACTCCGGACGCCCACTATTTTGTAGAAGTCAGGTATAGAGGAACAAAAGTAGTCGTCGTGAGCCCTGACTTCAGTGAACATACCCGATTCGCGGACGTGTGGGTACCCATTAAGGCAGGCACCGACGGCGCATTCGCGCTTAGCATGGCCCACGTCATCCTCAAGGAGTTCTACATCGACAGGCAACACGAGTACTTTGTGGACTATGCTAAGAGGTTCACCGACCTACCATTCTTAGTCATACTAGAAAAGAGGAATGGGGTTTACAGGCCTGGCAAATTCCTAATGTTATCCGACCTAGCAGAAGAAGAGTACGCTGCACCAGGCTATGCGGAGCAGGAAAACAGCGAGTGGAAGACCCTTGTCTATGACGAAAAGAGCGGGAAAGTTAGGCTGGTCAATGGAAGCATAGGGTTCCGGTGGGATGACAGTGGGAAGTGGAACCTCAAACTGGAGGATCCAGTGACTGGAGACCCTGTAGATCCCAAGCTCACACTAATCGATGACGCTGATGGAGTTGTGGGCGTTGAGTTCCCAGCATTCGGCGCCGAGTTCGGCCAGTCAACCAGCTTCGTTAGAAACGTTCCAGTGAAACGTATTAAGACGAAAGAGGGAGAGGTGCTGGTAACAACCGTCTTCGACCTCCTAGCTGCACACCTAGGTGTGGACAGGGGGCTTGGAGGCGACTATCCCAGAGACTATAGTGAGAAGAAGCCATACACCCCAGCGTGGCAGGAAGAGATAACAGGTATCAGCAGAGAGCTCGCTATAAGGCTAGCACGTGAAATGGCTGATACTGCTCTGAAGACCAAGGGCAGAGTACTAGTAATGCTTGGTCCCGGTGTTAACCACTGGTATCATGCTGATCTCTACTATCGTTCAATACTCACGCTTGTAAAACTGCTCGGAGCTCAGGGCAGAAACGGTGGGGGATGGGCCCACTATGTGGGGCAGGAGAAGATAAGGACACTCGTAGGATGGGCAACAGTCGCATTCGCGCTAGACTGGATAAAACCACCCAGGCACCAGAACTCACCTAGCTTTTACTACGTTCACACGGACCAGTGGCGCTACGATACTATGGACTTAAGCCTGATCGCGCCCAAAGGAGCCAATTTCCAGGATAAGATTAAGTGTAGGCATCCAGTTGACTGTAACGTGATAGCAGCCCGGCTGGGATGGCTCCCCTTCTATCCACAGTACAATAGGAGCACCATTGAGCTTGCAAGGGAGGCGAGGAGTAAGGGTAAGGACCCCGTGGAGTACATCGTGGAGCTACTGAAGGCCAACAAGCTGAAGCTGGCCATAGAGGACCCCGATGCCCCCGAGAACTGGATAAGGGTCATGTTTGTTTGGAGGGCCAACCTGCTGGGTAGCAGCTCCAAGGGCCACGAGTACTTCCTGAAACACCTGCTAGGCAGCCCCATGTCAGCCACGATGGCGGGGGAGAGGGCTAAGGGCAAGGTCAAGGAAGTCACGTGGAGGGACCCTGCCCCCGAGGGTAAGCTTGACCTGCTGGTGAGCCTTGACTTCAGGATGGCCACCACGCCCATATACAGCGACATAGTACTACCAGCCGCGACGTGGTATGAGAAATACGACCTAAGCATGACGGACATGCACACCTTCATACATCCCTTCACACCTGCTGTTGACCCCCTGTGGGAGTCCAAGACCGACTGGGACATCTTCAAGGACCTGGCCAAGAAGTTCAGCGAGATAGCCGAGAAGCACTTCCCCGAGCCCGTTGAGGACGTGGTTGCAAGGGCACTGTGGCACGACACCACAATGGAGATAGCGCAGCCGCGTGGAGTTGTGAAGGACTGGAGGAAGGGCGAGACCGATCCCATACC
>JALTXS010000075.1 GCA_027048265.1 Desulfurococcales archaeon | reverse complement strand
CCTCCCGGTACTCGCGGAGGACGGTGGAGAGGCGGGATAGTATCCACCGGTCCTCGTCCTGGAGGCTGCCCGCCACGCTCTCCAGGGGCGTCTCCCGGGGGTCGTAGCCGTCGAGGCTCATGTAGGTGCTGGCGAAGCTGTGGACGTTCCAGAAGACGGTGAAGTCCCTCCTCATCTGCTCGAGGCCCTTGAAGCTGAACCTCAGGTCCTCCCAGACGGTGTTCTGGAGGAACCAGAACCTAACCACGTCCCGGGGGTAGCGTGTGATCAGCTCCTCGAACTCCACGTAGTTGCCCAGGCTCTTGTGCATCTCCTGCCCGTGCTCGTCCAGCATGAACCCATGCACGAGAACCGTTAGGTAGGGGGTCTGCTCGAATCCTATGACCCCGCTCCTCATGAGGCTGAAGAACCAGCCCCTTATCTGGTCGTGGCCCTCCACGATGAAGTCCACGGGCCGGAGCTCCTCCCACATCCTCTTCTCACGAGGGTAGCCCAGGCTGGCGTAGAAGCTGACCCCGCTGTCGAACCACACGTCCAGGACGTCGGGCACCCTCCTCATCGTGCCCCCGCACTTGGGGCACTTGAGCTCGACACGGTCCACCCAGGGGCGGTGGAGGTCGGGGGGCCTCTGGCCACCGTGCTTCTCGAGCTCATCCACGCTCCCCACCGCTATGACGTGGCCGCAGTCGCGGCACCTCCAGAGGGGGAGGGGGATGCCCCAGTACCTCTGCCTGCTTATCACCCAGTCCCTGAGGTTCCTGAGCATGTTCTCGAACCGGGTCTTGGCCCACTCGGGCCTCCAGTTGACCCTCTGGGCCTCGCTGAGGAGCTTGGTCTTGAGCCGGGTTACCCTTATCACCCACTGGCCAGTCGCCCTTAGGAGGAGGGGGGTCTTGCACCTCCAGCAAACGGGGTACCTGTGAACCACCCGGGCCTCGTGGAAGAGGGCGCCCTTGCCGCGGAGGACCTCGAGGACCCTCGCGTTGGCCTCTCCCCTGAAGTAGAGGCCCGCGAAGACGCCCGCATCCCGCGTCATCCTACCCTGGTCATCCACGAGGGAGACCACGGGTATGCCCAGCCTCTTCGCGACCTCGTAGTCCACGTCACCGTGGCCCGGCGCCGCGTGGACAAGCCCCGTGCCCTCGTGGGCGGTCACCGCCTCGGGGGCCATGACTACCCTGTGGTGCTGGGCGAGGACCCTCTTCTGCGCGTCCACGACGTCGTCGAGGGGGTTGTTGTATGTCAGGCCCTCCAGCCTCTCGCCGGGGAGCTCCTCTAGGACCTCGTAGTCCTCGACCCCCGCCTCCCTCATCACGGGCTCTAGGCGTTCCTTGGCGAGTATCAGGACCTCTTCCCCCACCCTTACGCGGACGTAGGTGAGCTCGGGGTGTGCCATGACGAAGGTGTTGGCGGGGAGGGTCCAGGGCGTGGTGGTCCAGATGAGGAGGCTCTCCCCGGGCCTCTCCCTTAGGGGGAACTTGACGTAGATGCTGGGGTCCTCCAGCTCCCTGTACTCGCTCACCTCGTAATCGGCGAGGGTGGTCTCGCAGCGGGGGCACCAGTGGACGACCCTGTAGTCCTGCTCGAGGAGCCCTTTCTCCCAGGCCTGCTTGATGAGCCACCATCCGCTCTCGATGTACTCGTTCTTGTAGGTGATGTAGGGGTTCTCCCAGTCCATGCTCGCGCCTATCTCCTCGAACTGCCTGTTCATGGCCTTGATGTTCTCGGCTGCGAACCTCCTGCACTCCTCTATGAAGCGCTCGACCCCTATCCTCTCCTCTATCTCCTTCTTGGTCTTAACACCAAGCATCTGCTCTACCTTGACCTCAATGGGCAGGCCGTGCGTATCGTACCCGGGCTGGCTCCAGACGTTGTAGCCCTGCATCCTCTTGTAGCGGAGAACCACGTCCTTGATAACCTTGTTCCACGCCGTGCCCGGGTGGATGCTCTGGGCGCTGGCATAGGGGGGGCCGTCGAGGAAGTAGAACTTCCTCCCCGCACCGGGGCGGTAGTTGAGCCTCTTCTGGAGGCCCATTTCCCTCCAGAGCTTCTTGACCTCCTCCTCTACCTGGAACTGGTCGTACTTGGTTTTGGAGAGCCTGTCCTTCACGGGGGGCATAATGGGTCATCCTCCGAAACGACAATCACTTGGACGTTGGGAGAACAAGAGCCAAGTCTGGGCTTGGATGAGCCAGTCAATGGGGTTACCAGGAACCCTATCCGCAGGGGGGTAGGCGTCTGATAATATGCATCCCCTCCGCAGAAGCCGAGGGAGGATGGCTACACTGTCCATAGGGGTGGGCTCCCCCCTTATATGCTTGACCATACACTACCATACTCAAGAGTTACTATTGTATAGGATTCGTTGGGATTGATGGGCTGATTAATGACACCAATTGTTACAATAACTGGTTTCTTAAAGGGAACCGTTTTTATATATTTTCGGTATCATTAATAAAACTAGGTAACCACCATGTTAAGGGAAGAGACCCTACGTCGGGCCCTAAGGGAGGTCCTAGAGGAATGGAGGCACCAGGAGCTGCCCCCACGCATGGTGCCCCGGGACGGGATAGATGAGATAACCCCCCGGGAAGGGGAAGAGGTGCGGGCCCTTGTGGGGCCACGAAGGGTGGGCAAGACCTACGCCATGTACCAGGCAATCAAGACCTTGGAAAACCGTGGAGTGGCCCGATCTAGGATAGTCTATATAGATTTCGAAGACCCCCGGCTCACTGGCATGAGGCCCAGCGACGTGGGTGTCCTGATAAGGGTCCTTGAGGAGTACGCGGGGGGATCGAGGCCACTCCTGTTCCTCGACGAGGTCCAGGCCATGGAGGGATGGGGCGGCCTCGTTAGGGTGCTCCACAGCAGGGGATACGGGGTCAGCCTGACGGGCTCCTCCTCCAAGCTCCTGGCCCGGGAGGTGGCGACCTCCCTCCGGGGGCGCTACCGCTCCACGCTCCTCCTGGGATTCTCCTTCAGGGAGTTCCTGAGGGCAAGGGGGGTCCCAGAACCACAAGGTGAGACCCCTGTTGACAGCATTGGGGAGGCTCGTCTTAAGGGGCTCCTAGAAGATTACATGACCATGGGAGGCTACCCCCAGGTCGTCCTAAGCGGGGACACAGCCCTTGCTCGTGACTTGGTGGATACTGTGCTTTACCGGGATGTGGTTGAGCGACACGGGGTCAGGGACACCTCCTCCCTCAGGCTTTTCCTCCGGCTCCTCCTAAGGGGCCTGGGGGGCTACTTTTCCCTCAGCAAGGCCCACAGGACCTTCAAGAGCCTGGGCATAGGCAAGTCCAAGAAGACCCTCCTGAGCTACTTCCACTACTTCCAGGAGGCCCTGTTCATAATAGGCCTGGAGAAGATAGGCAGGGGCCTAGAGCCTGTGAAACAACCCTACAAAATACACCCCGTGGACAACCTCTACTACCACACCCTGGGGGGAGGCCCCCTTCCCCGGGGCAAGATGATGGAATCACTTGTGGTGCAGGAAATGGTGAGGAGGGGGCTGGAGGGCAGGCTCTTCTACTGGAGGGACACCCGGGGCGCGGAGGTGGACATAGTGGCGCTTGAGGGCAATAGACTCTTGCTGACCCAGGTCACCCACGCCCTGGACCCGGGGGACAGGGGGCTGTGGAGGAGGGAGGTGGAGCGCCGGGCCCGGGAGCTTAGGAGGCGCGTTTCAAGGCTCCCAGCCTGGGTTGAGAGGTTACCTGTGTAT
>JALTXS010000074.1 GCA_027048265.1 Desulfurococcales archaeon | reverse complement strand
CCTCCCACTATCAACAGCCCACTCGTCTATCCTAGAGAACACCTCTATCAGCGAGGGTAGCCTCCTCACCAGGTCGAACCTTACGAGAGCAGGCCCTATCTCTACACCTTCCAGCAGCCTTAGGTATTCGACAAGCCCTGCCCATTTCCCCTGAGCCTGGTCAGCTCGCTTGAAAGCATCCTATATAAAGACTCTCTCCGATAACCTGCTCTTCAAGAGCCCTTGCATCTATGTAGATAAAGGGGTGTCCAGACTCGTGTAGAAACACTCCTTAGCCCTGTAAGGTTGTAAGAATTCTCCGTTAGGTTGGAAGCCACAGGCTCGAATACATCGGGAGTATTCCCAATGAGGAGGTCATAGACTAGGGCATCCCCCTCGGGGTCGAAGGCGGACCAATTGATGCCAACCGTCTTGACACTAGGTGCAAGGACTGTTCCATTAGGCGGCCCCTTAAGGCTTATGCTGGGCGCCCTATTGGGGGCCGTGTAGTTTATCACAATCTGTGGAGGGAGGCCAGCTTCTCTCGTGGAGAACATGCTGGCTCCATCGCCCTGCAGCTCCTCTCCTTTGAACGATAGAGCGAACCCATAGTTGGGGTGGCTCCCGTTGACCAGGGCCTGTACCAGCCCAGTCACGTCTATGGTCAGCCAGCTGCCCGGGTTCAGCCCGGTTACGTTGAACTTTACGTAGGGAGGCTGGAGATTGTAGGGAGGAACCAGCGTGTTGTTAGGATCGTTGTACCTCCTCGCACCCATCTCGCGCCAGTCTTGCCCTGCCAAATAGACCCTGTACACGTCATCCTGGTCATTCGTATGCTGGGCTCCCTGATAGTGGAGCTTCAAAGTGGCTTGGTTAATGGTGGCCCTTGGTGGTATGCCTGTTAGGTTGAAATATATGAGTGACTCGTAGTAGTGGCGGTTGCTAATGTACCCCGATACGTACCACCAGTATCTCACCACCATGGTCCCGCTGGTTCCATAGAACCAGGTTTCCTTGTAACCCCACCTGGAATAGTACCTGTCCTTGTAGGCGTCCATGGAGGCATTGAGGGTCAACAGCCGCGTTACGTTAAAACCACTATAGCTTGACGTGTCATTGGAAGCCTCCGATACGCCCGCCTCTAGCATGATGCCAAAATAAGGTGTCCAGAGAACTAATATCAACAGTACCGCTGCTACTCGGGTTGCCGTTAAAAAGTGCTCTGGGTAGGTGCAGGGTCTCATTATTTTCACCCTGCGTTACCTATTAACTTGGCTCGAGAAGCAGCGTGCTTGAGGGACGGGAACGCCCTTGGGGTATGGGAAAATAGAAGTCGTCCCAGGGGGTCCTTGTCCCCCTTTGCACGCCGCGCGAACCTATTAACATTTGTTCACTTTTCATATATATTATATAATATATTTTTTAAATATATTTTCATTACTAATATTTTCACTTAAACAAACAAAAACACCCCAAACATTTAACACAGCTACAGAGAGGGTAAACGTCCTAAGGACAAGCCAATGCTTAACAATACCCTATCAATGTCTTCTAAACTCATAATAATCCCTACAGACTTCCTTATCCAACACCAAGGTGTAACAGCTTGGCCAGCGAAGGCTTGGAACGCTCAGTGGCCGGGGGCTCGTGGCTCTTCCTCTCAAACATAATAAACTCACTCTTCGGCCTTGCTTTTTGGCTGGTTATAGTGAGGCTGGTGGGCGCCGATGCCGTGGGCATAGCGGGAGCTGTGGTCAGCGCGGGGGGAGTGGCCAGCATACTCGCCTCGGCAGGGCTAGGTGTAGCTATAGCTAGGGAGGTAGCCGCACATGGCGGTGAGGCTTTAGGGCTCTCCCTCTTGGTCGGCCTGATGCTTGGCGGGATAGGCCTAATACTCGGCCTGCTTCTTGGGGGTGGGCTCGAGTTCGGGGTCTCCAGCCTCTGGAGCGGGGCGTTCGCCTTCCTGGCGGTTCTCTCCCAGGCCCTTTTGGGCGTGCTTATGGGCTTGGAGCGTTTCCGCGCATTGTTCCTGATTGGGTTTATAGGCAACCTTGCCAGGCTGCTCCTCGGCATTGGATTGGCCGTCATAGGCCTGGGGGTCCTGGCCCCAATATTCGGTTACCTGGCCCTTCCCCTCGTGGGAGCTATTCTCGGCCTAGTTGCCGTGACTAATAGCTTGAATAGACTCAAAGCAGACTGGGTGAGAGTAGGCTCCTTTCTGAGTCTCGTTGCCTCCAACTATCCCTTCGTGCTGGGTGGGCAGATTCTCTACATGCTAGGGGTGTACGCCTTCGCCCTTGTCTCGGGAGAAGCCCTCGCAACAGGAGTCCTCTACATAAGCATGACAATCACAATGGCCCTCGCAGCCGTGCCCGGCTCCCTTCTTAGTGCAAGCCTGCCTATTGCGACCCGGAGAGGTGATGATCCTTTCTCAGACTTACAAAGACTGGGTCTTGCACTTCTAGCCCCTCTCTCCGCGGGCATCATAGTGGCTCCGAGCCACGTGCTAGGGTTGCTTAACCCCGAGCTGGTTGAAGGAGGGCCTGTGCTGACATTGCTCATCATATCTCTTGCACCCTTCACCATCCTTATGGGTGTTATAATGAGGCTCAACAAGATGGGGGCTCGCAGCAGCCTAGCCCTACTGGGCCTGGCTAGGCTGTTGACTATGCTGGTACTTGTAGTACCCCTTGCGGAGTTTTTGGGTACTCTTGGTGCGGCTCTTGCCTTCCTCGTGGCGAACATTGTCCCACTGCCACTGGCGTCAAGGCATATGGACGGGGCCTTTGTCATACTCGTCAAAACCTGGGGTATCTTGGCCACTTCATCTTTAATATTGGGGTGGCTTCCCATGAAGTACCTGGGGGTTCCCTGGCCTCTGGCTTCGTCATTATCTGTCTTGGGAGGCCTTATTCTTGTGCACTTATCCAGCCTTGCCCGGCTGGGTGAACTGTTCCAGGCCCTGAAGGTTGCTGTCCACGAGATATCAGGTCAACACGTTTAAAGTTGTCTCATCCCAGGTTACTTATTCTATCCATATTCGTTTTATGCCGGCCTTGTCGAAGTGCTTGTCCTCACTAGCTATGGCATCCAGGTTGTTAATAACAGCCGTCGCAGCGTGGAGAGCGTCTGAAGGAGGGAGCCTTTGGTCGGCGATGAACCTTCTTGCCTCAGTGTACTCTTCTGGACCCAGTGTAAGGATGTCAACGTAGGGAAGTATGACCTTCTCGATAAACTCAAGAGTTTCACTATAGGGGATGCTGTATTTCTTTT
This sequence comes from Desulfurococcales archaeon, assembly GCA_027048265.1. GTDB lineage: Archaea > Thermoproteota > Thermoprotei_A > Sulfolobales > Fervidicoccaceae > JALTXS01. The sequence goes on along the minus strand of JALTXS010000074.1, from coordinate 509 downwards.
TTGAGATGTACAGGAGTTCGTCGAGGACCAGCACATTAGTATAAAGACGATGCTTTTCAAGAAGCTCTAGTCAAAAGTCTTCAACGAGGCTTGCCTCACTTTCGGGAAGAGGCACGTTTAAGTAGATAAAAAGATTCGCGTCAACAAAGATTCTCAATCCCCAAACTCCTCCTCCAGGTCAACATCTGCCAGCTCTCCTAACCGTGCAGGTCTTGCCCCCCTCTTCGCCCTCCTCTCCCTAATCCACTCTATTACCTCAACGGGTGGAGGTACACCCCTAATTTTCAAACCATCCTCCTCTGGCTCAATCAACGCATAATGCCCTTCCTTTATGTGGTAGGCTTCTCTAAGCATCTTTGGTATGACAAGCTGGCCTTTTGGTCCGACTTTAATCCTGAGTTTAACCAACGTTCACACCAGTAAAACTGATGGTAAAACCTATGATTTAAGGGTTACCCGAGCACGCCATACATCATTCAGAACAAAAAGAAGTAATCCTGCACCATGCA
>JALTXS010000073.1 GCA_027048265.1 Desulfurococcales archaeon | reverse complement strand
TCCTTCAAGTGAGGGTCGTGGCAGCTTACGCACTGCACCTGATCATTTTCCAATGGTACCGGCGGAGGTCTCTGGCCGGCCACACGATTGCCAATGTGCGGCGATGTGGCGGGATCCCGGAGTTCGCCATCGGTACTGGCCAGATTGCTGTCGAAAATGAAGGAGATGGGGTGATCGTTGGTCAGGTCGGTGCCGATTCGCCGGGTAAAACCGGTGAGTTTGCCTGCGCCCGCTGGCATGGTACCGTCGGCCAAAGTGCCGGTAAGCCCGATGGTGACATCAGTCTGCCCGTTCAACACATTGACGGTTCCCAGGGCCAGCGAGCCGTCATGGCACGACAGGCAAAGCTTGGAACTACCACCCGGCTGGTTGAGCCCGGTGGCATCCAGTGAGGCAGAACTGTAGAGTTCGTACACCTGCCCGGACAGCTTGCGGTTCCACAGGGGCGCGCCCGGCGCGGGCTCAGCGTTGTGCGGGGTGTGGCAGAACACGCAGATCTGGGTTTCGGTATTTGCCGTCACCGTACCCGGCCCGGTGACGGAGAGATTGTGTACCGTGCCCGCCACGTCCGATACGGTGGCAGCGCCCGCCGGTTCCGTTGTCATGGCGCCAATGAGTGCCAGAACCATTGCCGCGTATCGCCTCATTCGCGTTCTCCAAGATACTGGAAGATCATCACCCGCCCGTTGAACATGTCGGCCACGAATATGCGGTTGCGGTTGTCTGTCCATACCCCAGCAGGGAGATAAAATTGCCCGATGCCACTGCCGGTGCCGCCGATGGGCATTAGGAAGCGACCCTGGTTGTCATAGATGAGCAGATAATCGTAGTAGGACTCGACCACATACAAGTTGCCCTCATCGTCCAGGGCGACGCCCTTGGGCCTGACCATGTTTCCCAGGCGCAGGCCCCGGTGTCCTATGCTCTTTATCGGTCGTCCATCCGGATTCAATACCTGGACGCGGGCATTCAGGGTGTCTGCCACGTAGAGGTGCCCGAAACGGAACCCCAGATGGGTCGGTGCGTTGAACTCCCCCAAGGCATCACCTCGCTTCCCGATGGTACGGACGAGCTGGCCCGCCTGGTCGCCTGACCCCCTGGCCCGCCCTGCACTTCAACGCAAGAACAACCCAGACCGACGCCACCACCCCTGACACCCTCGTTCACTCGCCCGGGAGCTGCGGAGAGGTGATGAGGCACGCAGGCCGGACCCTCGGGACGGCCACTATCCCAGTAGGGCCAGGCGAGGCAGAGTCACCGCCCCGGGGGATGAAGTACCCTTGTCTCGCCCCACTGATATACTCGGCCCTCAAGGCCGTGGAGAGGGCAACTGGCCGCGTGCTACTCCTCTCACACGACACCCCCACCGCACGCCTAATAGCACATCTCCTGGGCGAAAACACCCGGGTCTACCCGCCTCCCCGCAGGCCCCTGGGCAGGGCCCAGGGCATATCCCCCGAGCAGCTCCCCGGCACCCGCTGGGACACCGTGATAGCGTGGGCCACCGAGCCAAGCGTGGTCGAGGAGACCTTGGCTTCGATAAGCTTCCACGCACTACTCGCGAGCCCCCTCACCGCTTGCCTGCTGAGGCTCCCCCTTATTGGGAAGCTGCCGGGTAACGTTGAGATACTCTGGCCCCGGGGCCTCGGTTTGGAGCATGGGGCAATCCTCCAAGCCTACGAGGAGATGAAGAAGCACTCCAGGGTCTTGAGGATTGGTCTCAGCGACCTCCCCTTGGACGCGTCTGCGCTGGGCGAGGGCATCTTTGTTGTCATAGACTTCAACGAATAGACCCCTGATAAACCCGGCTGGTTTCGAGATCACAGGCCTCTAGGTTGTTGGGAGGTAAGGTGATGGGGTATGGTTGAAGACGCTGTGGAGACAATGAGGTTCTGGAACAGCCTAGCGAGGGATGAGGACAAGGATCAGGATGCAATAGGGGCGCCAGGTTCTCCCCGGTTTGTGCTTCCCTGGTTCTCTGGACTCGTCAAACCAGGCTCGAGGGTGCTGGACATCGGAGTGGGCTATGGTAGATTCGCCATACCATTATCACACAGGAGGAAGGTCTGGGTAGTGGGGTTTGACATAAGTGACTCTATGCTGGCGAGGGCTTGGGCCAACAGTGGGGGGATGGTGGAGCTTGTCAGGGGGGACGCGCACTGGCTCCCTTTTCGGGGAGGCTCCTTTGACGCCGCCTATAGTATCGCCACCCTATACTATCTGGCCCGGTGGGACAGGGTTATCAGGGAGGTCTCGAGGGTGCTCAAGCCTGGGGGCCTCTTCGTGTCAGACTTTAGGGGTTTTCATCCGAGGAACATCGTCAGAGAAGCCATGGTAAGGTTGCTGAGGGCCCTGGGTCTGAGTAGTATTTGGAAGTACTCCTACCCCCACAGGCTGACGAGCGTGGGTAGGGTTGTGCGCGTTTTAAGCGAGAAGGGTCTTGTGGTAAAAAACATCCAGAAAAGGAAGTACAGGTTCTCGGTGGTTTCCCTCAAGTCCTCTGCTTGAGGAGCTTTATGAACTCCCTCATCCAATGGGGGTTGTCGGGCCAGGCCCTGCTTGTCACCAGGTTCCCGTCCACCACAACCTCCCTGTCCTCCCACTCGGCCCCCGCGTTCTGCACGTCGGGCTTCACAGCTATGTAGCTGGTGAGCCTCCTCCCCTTCAGCACCCCGGCGGCCGCGAGTATCAGGGGCCCGTGGCATATCGCGGCGACGGGCTTGTTTTTCTCGAAGAAGTGCCTGACCACCTCGAGCACCCTCTCGTTCAGCCTCACCCACTCGGGCATCCTCCCCCCGGGTATGACGAGGCCGTCGTAGTCCTCGGGGTTGACCTCGTCAATGCCCCTGTTCACCCATCCGAACCTGTAGCCGGGCTTCTCCGTGTAGGTCTCCCACCCGGGCTCGAAGTCGTGGACCACGGTGAAGATGGTCTTCTTACTCGGCGCCGCCACGTCGACCTGGAAGCCCTCCTCCAACAGCCTCCAGTAGGGGTAGAATATCTCCTGGGCCTCCGCCCCATCGCCCGCTAGTATGAGAACACGGACCATGCTCCCACCATACGGGTATATGCGCGTCATTATATAAAAACCTGGACCCCCGCCCCCTACACCCTCCTCATAGCGACTAGGAAATGGTTGCTCCAAACCCACACGTCGATCACAATTATCCCAAACGCCTCCGCAACAGCCGCGCTGGGCCAGGGAGCCGCCACGCCCACCACCGCGGCCCCCAGTGCCAGGAGAACGTACAGGGCCCCCAGCCCCCGCCGCCCCGAGCCACACAAGCCCAGGCCCCAGGCCAGGAGGGCCAGGTCCATCTGTGCGAAAAACCACGTGGAGACGAAAACGTGGGGCCTCGTCCCCCCAGGATACACCCCAATGAGAGCTAGGAAAACACCCGCCACGAAGACGAAGGCCGCCCCCCAGTGCTCGCCCCGCGAGGAGGCAACCCACCCCAATCCCAGGGAATAGAGGACCACCAGGAGCCCCGTTGCAATCAAGCCCCAGTTGTAAACTCGGGGCTCCACCGCCCGGGGCGTGCCCAGGTCGCTGAAGGCGTGCTCCGTGAACACGAACCAGGGATTCATAGCAACACTGACGCCGATGACCCCCCAGGCGAACAGCGTCGCCAGGGGGCCCATCCAGAGCAGGACCACTTTAAGGAGCCTCAGGCCCCCCTCACCTATGAGCCTCCCCATGGTAAGCCCCGCATATATTTGGCCCCCGGTGTTTAAAAACCCTGTACAGGCAACCCCAATATGGGGGACGATTCCATACCATAAAATAGTGCAACTCTACGCGACCACACCCGAGGTGGAAGGTGTGACCCT
>JALTXS010000072.1 GCA_027048265.1 Desulfurococcales archaeon | reverse complement strand
CGTGCTCATCACTCCCTCTTCATCTTCACCCTCATGCCTTGGTAGCGACCCATGGCTCTCGAGTAGAATCGATCTCCTGATTGTATTAAAGAAGTAGGTGTTTTTCCGAAGGCTTGAGCCACCCACAAGGAACGTGTCACATGCTATTGTATAAAAATGGTTTGTACGATGGCAAAAAACACTGTCATTTAGGAGCCCCCAGGGGTCCTACTTGCGGGTAAGTGCCACGGCGGCCAATATTATCGCCAGCAGGCCCAGGACCGCTCCTGCCATAGCGGTTGTGCTACTGGGGGCCTTCTCGGCGGCCGCCTTGGCCTCCTCCACCTGGGTCTTGAGCTGGTCAAGCTGCTGGCTGAGCTGGTTGAGCTGGTTCCTAAGGTCACCTATCTTGCCATCCTGGTCGCCCACCGTGGACTCCAGCTGTTGGAGGGCCTGGTTAAGCTGGGATAGAGATTTCTGGAGCTCATCCACGGCCGCCTTTAGGTTCTCAACCTCCTGGCTGGCTTGTTTCAGTCCCTCGAGCTGCTGCTGGAGGTTCTTTATGCTATCCTGGGTCCTCTGAACGGCGTCTTTGAGTTGTGAGAGCCTTGCGTTGAGGTCTGCAACTTTCCCGCTGAGCTGGTTCAGGTTGTCCGTGTTAGCCTGAACGCCGAGGTAGAGCTGTGTTAGGGCCTTCAGCTCCCCCATGACCCCGCTGGCCCAGAGGAGGACGTTTCTCACAAACCTTGGCCCATCGAGGGGGATGCCCTTGTAGAGGTAGGTTATCATGGGCTGGTAGCCGCCGTAGGGTGTCTCCGAGCTCAGCAGTATGATACGGGGTACCTGGCTGTCCTCTATGGGGACCAGCATGGTCTCCGCAGCCATTAGGACGAAGCGCCCGGTATCGCCTGCGGCGTATGCCATGCCCAGGTTACCGGGTGCTCCGGGCTGTGAGGGCTGGTGCTCTACAATGTAGGCCTGGTCGCTGGTCCATATTATCCTGAACACGCCCTCGGGGGCACCCTCGCTGAGGCTCCTCCACTCACCGTTCTCGTCCACATAAGCCAGAGCTCCGGGGCCGTGGAAGAGAACCGCCTGTGCTCCCACCGCTAGGAAGCCGAGGGGCTCGTCGGGCTCCACGGTGCCTATTACACGGTATGTCTTCTTAGCGTAGTTCACGGGGTCCTCCACGCTGACGTAGTCGTGGCGGAGCTGGGCCCCCAGGCTCTCCAGGATCGCGTTTATGGTGCTCTGGGCTATCTCCAGGTTCCCGCCCTGGGCGGGGTAGTCGCTGTCGCCCGCTAGCCATATGAACTTCACTCGGTTGGAGTCGCTGAAGAACCAGTCTGTCAGTACGGCTATCTCGTCGGGGGTGAACTCGGCCGCGGGCTGGCCGACAATTATGCCGTCGACCAGGCCTAGCATGTCGGCCACGTCGGCTAAGCTGCCCACCCATATCTCCTTGGCGAGCAACTTGACGGTGTCGGGGAGGTTCGCAACGTCATCCTCGCTGGCCACCAGGACGACCCATTGGAACTCGGGCATAATCTTGAACAGAGTGTCCAGGCCACTGGTGGCCTCGCCGTGGCTCAGGTCAACCAAGACCACAGGGCCCGTATCCCTGGCAGCTGAGGCGGCTCCCGCGGTCAGTGTCGATACCAGTAGTAGGGCTAGTAGGAGAAGACTGGCTTTGCGGTTCTCCAACAAGACCATTTCACCACCATATCATGGGGTATAATGCCCCTGTTGAAGGATCGGGGGGTGGTCGTAAAAATGTTTCCCAGCGCCCCGCCGGTGCTTTGGAAGGGTTCTTCTATGTTAAAACCAGAGGCTATCAATGATTGCCTGGGCTCTCTCACCGGTCTTGGGTATTACGCAGTATTGATAAACCGTTTCCGACAACACCCTAAATACAACGCCGCGGGGGATATGGTTTGAGGGTATTAGAGGGAGTGGGTCCCTCCACCTCGGCTAACCTTGGAAGCCTGTTCGACATAGCTGGTGTCGCGGTGAACGCGTTCTACGACAAGGTCAGGCTAGAGCCCCTTGAGGATGAGGAGAGGCTGGAGTTACGAGTGGTTGGGAGGGAAGCCGCTAACGTCTCCCGGGGGGAGGCGAACCTGGCTCTGAGGACGCTTAGGCTCGCCCTGAAGGAGTGCCCACCAGGGGAGGGTGGCGTAGGGTTTTCAGTGTTGCTTGAGAAGAACGTCCCCGTGGGTAGGGGGCTGGGCTCCTCTGCAGCCACAGTAGCGGCGGTGCTGAGGGCCTACAGGGGACTGGCCCATTGTCCGGGGGAGAAGATTGTTAGCATAGCGGGAAGGGCTGAGGGCCTTGTGTCTGGAAGCGTCCACTACGACAACGTGGTGCCCTCCCTAGTAGGAGGGCTGGTCGTCATGGGGGGGATTGACAGGGACCCTCCCGTGTTCCACGTGTTCGAGTGGCCCCGCGATGTACTCTTCGTCCTAGGAGTCCCCGGGGCGGGGGAGGTTGACCGGGAGGAGAAGACCAAGAGGATGCGCCAGGCTCTGCCCCAAGAGTATTCCTTCAAAGAGATGACCGTGTACCAGAGCTACGGGGCCCTGCTACTCACGTCACTCTTCAAAAGAGACCTGGAGTCTCTGGGGAAGGCCGCCAGCTATGGGGGTGTCATCGAGGAGGTCAGGTCCAGGTGGATTAAGGGGTATTGGGATATGAAGAAGAAGGCCCTGGAGGCGGGGGCCCTAGGGTTCAACATAAGCGGGGCCGGGCCCAGCGTATTTGCTCTGGTGAAGCGGGGGGAGGAGCAGCCTGTCCGGGACGCTATTGAGGGTGTTGCCTCCAAGCACTATGGTGAATACGAGGTAGTAGTAGCAGAGGCCCTGGAGCCCCGGGAGCTGTAGGGCTACTCCTCCCTGTTTTCCCCCATGGTTCTTTGGAAGAGCTTCTTAGCGTCTATGATGAGGCTTGCGAGCTCGCTGAACCCTTGCCCGCTTGGCTTCTCCGTTATTATGTCTACTCCCGCCTTGAGCTCATCGTCGGCGTTAGCGACCGCAACTGAGACACCACAGGCCTTCACGAACTCCAGGTCGAGGGAGCTGTCCCCCACCCCCACAACCTCGCCCAGCTCCATCCCTGTCTCCCGTAGCAGAACCTCGAGGCCCCTCAGCTTGCTACAGTTGCTCGGGGCTATGTGTATCGCATACCCGCTGCTCACCAGCTTCACCCTGTCCTCGAGCCCCTTCTCCCGGAGGAATCCCCTGATCTTCTCCATTATGGGCCCGTGGGGCTCGCCCCTCCTCCTGGACACGACCGCGTAGTCGCAGAGGCGGAAGTCGTTCTGCCAGGACTCGATAACCAAGTCGCTGAAATTCTCGGCGATCTCGCGGGCAAGCGACCTGTAGTTCTCGTTGCAGAGTCTTAGGAGTCTGAGGGGATAGAGGGGCTCGGGGAGCGCCACCACGCAGCCGTTCTCCGCTACTAGGCCGTCGAAGCCAACGTACTTGGCCAGGGCCATTGATATGGGGAACCCGTTCGCGGTGACGAGGAAAACCCTGACACCGTTCTCCCTGAGCATCCTCAGTGCCTTTATCGCCTCCACGGGGAGGGTGTAGGATCTCCTGTCAACCGTGAGGGTCCCGTCAAGGTCAGTGGCGACCGCCCTAGCCGCCGCAAGTCGCTCGAGTAGCCTAAATCCCCTCTCAATGCGCTCTCCCATGCCTCCCAATCCCCGCCCATTTACCGTGCTCGCCGGGCACGCTCTAGCACTAAGCCGACGCCCCCTATTAAACACGCGCACATGGCATGCTACGATATCTTAATTAAACCCAGGAGAAGCTTAGAGAAGAATTGCCCGGCCCGGCCATAGCGGCTAGGCAACACCCGGACTCGTCAGATCCCGGAAGTTAAGCTAGCCGCGTCGGGGACTCCAGTGAGCTCCGAGAGGGCTCGCAGGGGTCCCCGAGCCGGGGCCGGGCTCTATCTAAACAGCTTCTTCTCCAGCCGACTAGTGTCCTTCCTCGCCCATGCCGGTTCTATCAATAGTAAGGTAATAATGTAGCCCTGAACATGGGCGACCCAACCCCTATGGTGAGGCGTTGTCTAGCCCAGCTTCATTTGATGGTTAGCGAGGGCTAGGACGCCCCACAGGATTGAGAGTGCAAGGTGACGGGCTTCTCCTGTCAAAGTATACGCGAGGAGCCCCATCGCGGAAGCTGTCAGGGCAAGGGCGACGGCCAGTTTCCTGTACTTCTCGATTCTCCCATGCCTAGGGGGCAATGGGAGCTACCTCGGGGCTGGGGTTTATCTCTGCGTTATGGTTGGTATCCCGGGGTAGTTCTCCTTGACTACTCTCAGCACCACGCTGGTTATGGTCTTCTTGACCTTGGGGTTCTTGAGGACGCTCTTAATAAAGTGATCCAGCTCGTCGATGTCCCTGAACCTGGCGATTGCTATTATGTCGAACTCTCCAGTGGTGTCGTAGAGGGCGACTATGTTGGGGTGGCTGGCCAGGGTCTGCTCTATCTCCTCCAGGTATGGGCCGTCAACCGAGAAGTGTATTACCGCGGTCACCGTGAAGCCAAGGGCTCCGGGGTTGACCTTTATCGTATAGCCCCGTATTATTCCCCTCTCCTCCAGCCTCTTTATGCGGGAGAAGGCCGTGGAGAGAGGTATGCCCACCTGCATCGCTATCTCCTTGACGCTCGCGTTAGCGTTCTCGCTGAGGAGGGCGAGTATCTTCTGATCGGTCTCATCGAGCCTGGCCTCATCCCTCTTCTTGCCTGTGTACAAATTACCGCACCCCTTGTAGAAGGTGGTGTCATTCTTTCAGCATAGTATAGGAGCTGGGGTGTACAATATACAGTATATTAAAGACATTATAAAATTGACCCGAAGCCAATAACGATGACTGCACCCTAATTAAACCACGAGCAACCAGAAATGGAGGCGGTGTTGATTATTGCCGGGAGCCCCGGGGGATGAAGGGCGGAGGAGGTTAGCCGCGGTTGCGAATGCGGCCAACGGCTTGTTATCATACAGAGGGCGGTCGGCCCTCGTCCTGCTACTCCTCGCTGCACTGGTTCTAGCGGGGCTGAAGACCCTCCAGGCCTACGAGCTCGCGAGCCACGATAAGTTCGACACCTACGTGAGCGACGAGGTATGGTACGTGACCAGCGCCCGCACCATACTCCACGACATCCTGGGGCTCAGGCCCCACTACGAGGTCAACGGGAGCATAGCCTATACTGTATTCACAGCCGACAAGGCGACACTAGAGCGGGTCAGGGAACAGGTAGAGCAAATGGGGGGGCTCATCCTTAAGGACGACTATAAGGAAGCAAAGGCCATAGCAGTAGCCCTCCCCAGGGGCGCGGGGAATGGCAGCGTCCTCGAGAATATACCCGGGGTCACCAAAGTCGTCCCGGGCTACCCCTATGCGGATAAGAAAGATATTGATAAGTACTACAACCTGGAGCACCCTCCGCTAGGCAAGTACATAATCGGTCTCTCCATGTACCTCCTGGGCGACAGGCCTCTAAGCTGGAGGGTCCCCGGTATAATCGAGGCGGGGCTCATAGTAGTAATAGCCGCACTCGCCGGCTACCGCCTGGGTGGCCTGGGGGGCGGCCTCCTAGCAGCGCTCGCCGCATACTATGACCCCCTAACAACAAGGCTCGCCGCCGTGGCCATGCTCGACATACACTTGGCCTTCTTCACGGCCCTAGCGGGGCTCTCCCTCGCCTACTCGAGGCCGCGACTGGCGGTCTTCTTCACCGCCCTTGCCGGCATGGTCAAGTACAGTGGGTTCTTCATACTACCCGCCATATACGTGGCCCTGAGGTTCCGGGGGTACTCCCCCCTCAGGACGCTTAAGACAATATATGTTCCAACAATAATTGTAAGCATTGCATTCTACTCCCCCTATCTCCTCTTTTTCGGACCCGGAAGGATGATCGAGGAGTTCGTGAACGCGCTCAAATGGCACACCACAAGCAGGCCCGAGGGCCCGGCGACCAGCACGCCCCTGGACTGGGTACTCGGTTGGAGCCCCTTCTACCTCCATCTTGACCCCGACGTCCCTGCCCGGGGGTCTCCTGTCGTCTACGTGCCAGTTTTCGTGACCCTGGTCCTCCTCCTTCCCCTCCTGTTCTCCCGTAGGCTCAGGAGGAGGCTTGAGGAGGGAGCGGCCGATGTCCTCCTAGCGATAGGGAGCTTCATGCTGGGTTTCGCCCTGGTCTACGTTATGGGCAATAGGACCCTGTACAGCTTCTACATGACCCAGGCAGCACCCCTCTTCTACCAGGCCCTGCCCGTAGCTGTGGTCGTCCTCTTCATGAGGTCTCAACTGATAAACTCCTCTCTCTCGCTCGCCCGGGAGTTGGTCCGTGCCTGGGCCCTGGGAGGGCTGGGGGTCTACCGGCCCCCGCGTGAGCTGGTGTTCCTCTGGAGGCTAGTGTTTTGGGAGCCCTTCAGGAGGCGGGTGGTGTTCTGGCTGGTGGTGACGGTTGCTATCTTCTCGCTGGTGGCTCACTGGGATGTGGGGCAGGAGGTGAAATTGTTCAGCGACGCGAGGTGGATGGCCTGGAGGGAGGGGGCCCTTAGTGTTGAGCCGGGACGGCTCGTGGGGGCCCAGGGTGCCCTTAGCTTCCTCTTTATAGCCGTGGGTGTGCCTGGGGACTACCTGCTTCTCCTCGACTTCGCGGGGCTCCTGCTCTTCGCCAACGAGGCGAGGATCCTGCTGGCCCACGTAGAGTCCCGGGGTGGTAGGCCGCGTCTTTTCTTCTACCCCCTCCTGCTAACCCTCGCCATATACGGGGCATATGATGGAAGCGGTATTAGCCTCTTCCTCTTCGCACTGGGGCTAAACCTGTGGCTGGAGGGTAACAGCCTGGCAGCGGGCATATCCATGGGTCTGGCAGCAGGAAACCCCCTCATGCTCGTGTTCACTCCCCTGTTCCTGGCCCTGAGGGACAGGCTCGCGCTCGCGGGCTTCGCTCTGGCGTCCCTTACCCTGGCATCGTTTCTCTCCATGGCCCTGGGACCGGGTGAGTGGCTCCGGGGGCTCGCGATGTTTCTGGACACGCCTAAGACCGTGGGTGTTGGGCTCCTTCTCCCCTATAAGCAGTACGCCTATCCCCTCCTGCTAGTGATCTCCCTGCTCCTAGCACTCTACGTCTCCTCCAGGGTCCGTTGCCGTGTTTCTTCCATGGCCGCGGGCCTCCTTGTCGCATCAGCTCTCTTCCCCAACGTGCTCCCCCAGTGGCTGGTTCTTCTCGCCCCCCTGGTTCTGGTCCTGGGGAGGAGCCAGCTCATCCCCCTTCTCACAACGGATGTCGCTAACTCACTAGTGGTCTTCCTGTGGTTCTCCAGCACGGAGCTCATGAAGCAGCTGTTCAAGCTCGAGACACAGGGAGCCCTAGACCCCCTATCCGCTCCAGCCTTGGCCTCCTACGTGAGGGCCCTAGCCCTTCTGCTCATCGCCTACAGGATTGTTGCCCTGAGAGGTGGTTCGGTTGAGCGCTGTAAGTCTCCTAAAACGACTGGGAGAGGCAAGGGCGGTCGTGGTCACGGGAAGAGCTAGCCTCGCCACCAGCCTGGCCGCGATAGCCCTGACGAACATATGGAGGCATGAGTCACCATCGCGGATGCTTGTGTACGAGCTCTCTCCCCTACACCGGCCCACCATAGAAAACGCTCTCCAGGCCACCGGAGTGGGGGCGGAGGTAGTATACGTGGGCCTTGATGACACCCCCGGGCTTTATCCGAGCGTAGTGGTTGGGGTTGGTGCCGAGCCCAGTAGGGTTGAGAAGGCCTATCGCATGGTGGGGAGAGCGGGGAGGGTATGGATAGTGTCGGCCAACCGGGGCCTCTCCCTAAAGCTACAATACCCTCTGGTAAGGATAACGGTGGCCCCCGGGGGAGACCTGGTGGCTAGGCTGGGAAGGGGACCAGGTGAGAGGGTCCGGATAACACCCTATAGTGTCGAAGAAGCGCCTCCTCCCCCGGGTGAGAGGAGGCTGAAGGCGGTTAGGGACGCCCTGCTCGACGCCATGGTTGAGTACGGTAGCCTAACCGTGAGGGATGCCGTAAACATAATAATGGCGAGGGAGGGCGTCGACAGGGCCCGGGCACGGGAGATACTAGGGGAGCTTGCGGAGCGGGGGCTCATCAAGGTGAGGAAGGGGCTTTTAGAGCTTTGAGACACTCGGGGGACGGTCCTTGGGCAAGGTCCTCGATAATCTGGGCCGCTAGCTCCCCTGGGGAACGGGTAGCATCCAGCACCTTCACGAGTGTGGGGAAAAGCCGGGCAATCTGTAGGTAGGATTCCCTCACCCTCTCCTGAACGGTCTCGAGGAACCTTAGGCCTCCCTTCCCCCTCTTCTCGAGCCTCATGCGGGCCACCCGGGGCTCCAGGTCGAGGAGGTAGACCCTATCGGGAGGGAGGGCCTCCCTGTTGAGCTCCACGACCAGCTCGAGGGGGGCGCCCCGGGTTACCTGGTAGGCTAGGCTGGCCACGAGGCTCCGGTCGCCCACGACCACGTCGTTCTCCCGTAGCATTGGGGCGAGGACCAGCCTGTGCATGAGGACCCGGTCGGCGGCGAATATGTAGGCCTCCGCCACGGGTCCTGCGGAACCCGCCCTCTCAAGGAGCGCTTTGCTCTCCTCATAGAAAGGCTCCCACACCAAGCCTGCTCTACATCCCCTCTCTCGGAGGAGCTTTTGGAGTATTTGGGATAATGTGGTCTTACCACTGCCGTCTATGCCCTCCACGGCCACATAGAGGCTCTTCTTCCCCTCTGAAAGAAGGGGATGGGGGGATGAGAGAAGGCTTTCGAGGAGGGCCCTGTTGTTCGTGAGGGCCTCCACTGTCTCTGGGTTATCGGGGGTGCTTCCCATCACGTTCCCCGGGAAACTGGGCCCTGGGACCTACTCCAAGAGGTCCATAAGCGTAAGTATCGTCACGTTCCCGTCTTTTTTGACGATGTTGCCTACCCTGGAGCCTATCACTAGGGGTATCTTCTTCTCTGATGCTATGTCGACTATTCTCTGCGTTATTATCCCGTCAGATACCACGGCCATGGCTTGGCCGGGCTCCATCTCCTTCAGTGTCTCGTAGAGGTCCCTCACGGGGACCCTTTTGACCTCCTTCCACTCCCTGTCGTATATCACCGCCTCTAGGGTGCCGGGGAGCTTCTTCGCCTCCTTTATCACATCGCCGGGAAGGTCGAGGGTGAGGGTCTCGACCTGCGTGGCCTCCCGGGCGGCCTGTGCCCGGGCCTCCTTCTCCACAGCGGGCTTCTCTGCATGGGGCCTCTTCTCCGCCCTGCGCTCCCTCTTAAGGTACTCGCTAACCGGGATGGCGTTACTGAGGGCCTTTTCAATCTCCTTGCCCGTTAGGTCCTCCACCTCCTTACCCTGGGGAGGACGGGCCACGTAGTCGACCTTAGCCTCCCTTATGAGATCCCTTAGTATGAGCTCACCTGCGTGGTCCCCGTCGGTGAATGCTATTACCTTGCGCTTCTTCTGGGTGAGCTTCTTTATCGTCTCGGGTATATGTCCGCGGGCCCCCTCTATCGCTATGACGTTGTCATATCCGTATCTGAGGAGGTTTATGACATCAGCCCTCCCCTCAACGACTATCAGCTCGTCGCTCTTATCCACCCCGGGTCCCGCGGGGAGCTTGTCCTCACCGTACTCTATGAGCTCTCCAGGCCGGAGGGAGCTCTCAATGTCCCTGAGAAGCTCCTTGACGTCGGGCAGCTCCGTCGCCTGCCATTCCCGGAGTATCTCCTTGGCTCTCTCGACCGCCTTTTTGAGCTTCTCCAGCCTTAGGTCAACGATTCGGGTCACGCGTATCTTGGCGTTGTAGGGGCCAACCTTGTCCACGGTCTCTATGAGCGCTGCTAGCAGGGCAGTCTCCGCTCGGTCTAGGTTGGAGGGTATCTTTATCTCTCCCCTCATCTTCCCGTTGGAGGGCTTTATGTCGACCTGGATCCTGCCAATCCTGCCCTTGTCCTGGAGCTCCCTGAAGTCGAGCTCGGGTGAGAGAAGGCCCTCGGTCTGGCCGAAGAGGGCGCCTATGACGTCGTGCTTGTCAACCATTCCGTCGACTTCAATTGATGCTTTTATCAAGTACTTCAATGCAACCACCTCAAGTCGGGGGCCTGTGACGGCGTCTCCCTCGGGCTATTCACCCTTAGCTGTACTATGGGAGGGCGCTTTGGGAGCGGGCTCTGTAGGCCCCCTTGGCTATGGGCGTCGGGGTAAGCGTGAGGGTATTGCTCGTTGTCTAGTGTTTGTTTATTGTGTAAAATAATGTTTGCCTCCCACCTAGATGGCGAGCGAGACCCCCTGGATCCGTGCTATGAGGAGGGCCTGTTCTCTCGCTTCCCTGTTTTCCCTGAAGTAACGTCTCACGGGCTCTAGGAACTCTGAGAGGGCCTGTGCCGTGGCCCTCTTGAGATCGGCGGGGTGGAGCTTGCCCTGGGTGTATATACGCTCGAGCTCCTCGTAGCTGGTCACCTCGAGGGGGCCCCCGTATTTTTCGGGCCTGTCTATGCGGAGAACGAAGCCGGGCTGGGTGAAGAGTATGTACTTGTTTATCTCCATCACGGGGTTCAGCCTCGCCTCACGTGGGGGGCAGAAGGCCTGGCCTATCTTCCGCTCTATCAGCTCGGGGGGGTCGTGTATTAGTATCGTGGTCTCCGGCTTGGACTTGGTCATCTTGTACTGGACGAGTAGGTCGGGGTTCTTCTCAAGCTCCTCTAGCTTTACCCCGCCGCCACCCGCCCTCCCTAGGCCCTGGAGGGAGGTGAGGAGGGGCGTGTGTATAGCTATGACCTTCTTGGCCCCCAGCTTTGGCGCTATGTCCCTTTGCAGCATGTGGGCCCTCCTCTGATCCATGCCCCCTAGTGCTAGGTCCAGGTCCATGTGGATGATGTCAGTGACCTGCATGAAGGGGTAGATAATCATGGACGAGTCGAGGTTGGCCTCCTCCTCACGGCGTCCCATTATAGTCAGGGCCCTCTTGACCCGGGTGAGTGTGGTGTTCTTGGCCACCCTTATCAACGTGGCCCAGTAGTCGGTGTCGGAGACCAGGTCCTCGGCCTTGAGGAACCTTATCTTCTCAACAGGGAGACCAAGGGCCCTGAACGAGTGCCTCATGTACTCCGCAGCCTGATGTATGGCCTCCAGCTTGCCCCCCAGCTTGCCGTTAATCCATGCGTGCCAGGTGGCCTCCAGTATGGTGAATTCAACCCCAGCCTTCACCAGGTCGGCGACCTTGCGCGCCCATATAACCCAGCCTATGTGGAAGAGCCCGCTGGGCTCGTAGCCTATGTAGCCCTTCAGTCTCTCACCCGTCTCCAGCTTGGTGCGGAGCTCGTCGACCGTCACTACCTCTTCTGTGTTGCGGGTTATGAGCTCTAGCCTCTCTTCCGCGTCCATGCAAAGACACCCCCATAGGCGACACTAATAGGCTTTGGTGAGAATATGTTGCCCCGGGAGTTTAAATACGAGACCCGTGCTGGGGACAATCATGTAGGTGCGTATTTCCTGGCAATCTCGCCCACAGCGTCCACAAGTAGAGCCGCCTCCTCCACCGTGTTGTATATGTAGAAGCTTGCCCGCACAGTCCCCTCCTCCAGCCCCATTGCACGGTGGTATACGTGGGCGCAGTGGAGGCCCGTCCTCACCGCTATACCGTACTGGTCGTTGAGGAGCTGGCCCACTATGTGGGGGTTGAGGCGTCTTATGTTAAAGGGGAATATGCCCGTGAGGTCGAAGGCGCCCCGGGGAAGGTATGATTCAACACCATCCACCTCCCCAAGGTACCTCTCCACGTGGGTTACGAGCCTCTTCTCGTGAGCGTGCACCTGGTCCATGCCCAGGCGCCTGAGGTACTCCACGGCCTCTATGAGGCCCGCCGCCCCCGTTATGTTGGGGGTCCCGGGCTCGAAGCGCCAGGGGAGGTCAGCATAAACCACATCATCGATAGTAACCTCCTTTATCGCCCCTCCACCCACAACCCAGGGAGTCATCTCCTCGAGGACGTCGAGCCTCCCGTAGAATCCCCCTGTGCCATCGGGGGCCATCATCTTGTGGCCGCTGAACGTTATGAAGTCGATCCCCAGTTCGGTGACGTTTATGGGGAGGTGTGGAACGCTCTGCGCCCCATCGACAACCAGGAGGGCGTCATGCTGGTGGGCCCAGCCCGATATCTTCCTAAGGTCGTTGACCACCCCCGTCACATTGCTAGCGTGAGTGACCACGACCGCGCCCACGTCATCATCAATCATTGCCTCCAGGGCCCCCATGTCCAGAAGGCCTTCCCTGTTAACGGGAGCATACTCCACCCGGAGGCCGAAGAGGGGAGCGGCCCTCCTCCAAGGCAGCATGCTGCCATGGTGCTCCATCATGGTTATGATGATCCTCTTTTTCCCCCGGCGGGCCAGGTACTCGGAGAGGCTAGGGGCTATGTAGTTCATGGCGGTGGTCGTGTTGAAGGCAAGCACAATCTCCCTCCAGTCACTCGCGCCGAGGAACCTCGCTATCACCTCGTGGGCCTCCTCGTACACCTCGCTGGACTTCTGGCTGAGCTCATGGTGGCCCCGATGCACGTTGGCATAGCTCGTGTAGTAGGCCTTCCTAACCGCCTCTACTACTTGCACGGGCTTCTGGGTTGTAGCCGCATTGTCTAGGTAGACCAGCTTCTTTCCCTTGACCAGCGTCGTCTGCAGCAGTGGGAAGTCCTCCCTCACCTTATAGGGGTCCAGCATGATGGACACCGGTGGCGTCTCTTCTTAGAATAAGTATGGTTCTATTATATGAAAAGAACCCGCAGTACGTGTTAAGATGATGTTCGTATGGAAACAAGT
Organism: Desulfurococcales archaeon; assembly: GCA_027048265.1. Taxonomy (GTDB): domain Archaea; phylum Thermoproteota; class Thermoprotei_A; order Sulfolobales; family Fervidicoccaceae; genus JALTXS01. The sequence goes on along the minus strand of JALTXS010000072.1, from coordinate 4,096 downwards.
GCTCATTGCGACAGATAGGCTCTCTTGCCCAGCGCCCGTGCACCGCTGGGGGGTTTCTCGTAGAAGTCCACCCTACTGGCTTTGTGGAGGGCGGCCAGATCCCGTGCTATTGGCCGGGCCTCCTCAGGTAGGAGCAGGGTTCCGGGCAAGGGGTCTTTTAGCTTCATCCCATTGTCCTTCTTGTACTTCCATACCTCCCGGTTCACCTCCATGAGGAGGTCAATGAGCCCGGGGTTCCCCCGGTCCCACTCCTCTCTGGGTAGGCCAAGCGGCTGCTCGTGTATGCTCTTGTCCGAGTACAGTCTGCGCCACAGGGCGTCGGTGACGAACACCATTATCGGGGCCGCCATCTTCAGGATGCTTCTCAGGGCCTCGTGTAGGGTGGCCCAGGCGGCCCTCTGCTCATCCTCGCTCCACTCCCCTCCCGTGTTGTAGGCCCTGCTCTTCACGGTCTCTAGGTAGTTGCTTGCAAAGACGTCCCACGCTAGGAAGTGGACCAGGTTGGCTGGCTCAAGGGTCTCCATGCGGGTGAACTCAGCAATATATGCCCGGGAGACCTCGTTTATCTTCGCCAGGAGGGCCCTGTCCAGCTCCGTGAGCTTCGGCCACTCTAGCCCGGGGTCGGGGAACATGCTCACGAACCGGGCCATGTTCCACAGCTTGGTGGCGAATAGCTGGCCTGCGCGGAACAGCTGGTGTGACACCTTGTAGTCGTAGCCCGTCTTCGCCGAGGCGGCAACCCAGTAGCGGAACGCGTCTGCACCATACTTCTCCACGAAGGGGTCGACGGGGATGACGTTGCCCTTGCTCTTGTGCATGGCCTCGCCCTTCTCGTCCAGGCCCATACCTGTTATCTTGACCCACCTGAAGGCGGGGCGCCCGGTAAGCTGGTAGACGCGGAGTATGGTGAAGTAGAGCCAAGTCCGTATAATCTCGTAGCCCTGGGGCCTCAGCACGTGGTCTTTGACCTTCTCGTAGAACTGGGGGTCCCTCATATAGCGTGTCACGTACAGGGGTGAAATACTGCTGTCGAACCAGGTGTCGAAGACCTTCTTCTCCCCCTCTAGCATCTCCCTGGGGGCACCGCACTTGGGGCAGCTGTCCCAAGGCGGGGGATCCCTCCAGGGCCGGTAGTACCTACCGGGTTGAGGGAGGAGGACGGCGCCGCAGCTCCTGCACCTCCACACGGGTATCTCTGTCGCGTAGTACCTGCTACGCGATATGGGCCAGTCGCTTGCGATGCTGTCAATCCAGTCGAGGAGCTTCTGCTTGTGGAACTCGGGGTAGAACTCCATCTGGTCGACCACTTGCTTCAGCTTCTCCTTGAACTCTAGCTGCTTGAGGAAGTACTCCCTGACGTGAATGTACTCTATGCGGGTGTGGCACCTCCAGCAGGTGGGCACGCTGTGCCTGAGGGGCTTCTTGTCTACGAGGAGTCCCTTCTCCTCGAGGAGCTGGACTACCCTCCGCCGCGCCTCGTCAACGGGGAGGCCCTTGAGGGGGCCGGCCTTCTCGTTCATGATGCCCCTCTCGTCCATGAGCACCGTGGGCTCGAGGCGAAGTTCCCTGAACAGCCTCACGTCAGTCTGGTCCCCGTAGCTACATATCATGACAAGCCCGGTGCCGAACCGGGGGTCGGCCTGGGGGTGGGGGATTATCTTGAGCTCGTGGCCGTAGAGGGGGGCTAGGGCGTGCTTTCCCTCAAGGTGCTTGTATCTCTCGTCGTCGGGGTTGTATATGAGGGCCCGGCACCCCGCTAGGAGCTCGGGCCTCGTGGTCGCCACGATGGCGTCTTCTCCCGTCTCCTTTATGCGGAACTTGATGTAGTAGAGGCTCCCCTCCCTCTCCTCGTACTCTATCTCGGCGTCGCTTAGAGTAGTGCGGCACCGGGGGCACCAGTTCACGGGCCTCTCGGCCTCGTACACCAGGCCCCTCTTCCAGAGCTCTATGAAGGTGGCCTGGGTGAGCCTCCTGTACTCCTCGCTGTCGGTCCCGTTCCTCCAGTACTCGTAGCTGCAGCCCACCCTCCTCCATATCCTGACAAGCTGCTCCTCGGTCTCGTCCAGCCTCTCCCTGCATAGCTGGAGGAACTTCTCCCTGCCCTCGGGGGTGGAAGCCATCTCATGGGGGTTCACACCGAGGGTCTTCTCCACGTAGACCTCTATAGGCAGGCCGTTCCGGTCAGCGTAGAAGGGGAGGAGCACGTTGTAGCCCATCATTCTCCTGAACCGGGCTATTATGTCATGGTGGGTGTAGTGGGCCGCCCCCCCTATATGCCAGGCCCCACTGGGGTAGGGTGGAGGCGTGTCAACGATGAACGGGGGCTTCTTGCCCAGGTCCTCCTCCCTGAACCTCCCGACGCCCTCCCTCTCCCACAATTCTATAAGCTTGAGCTCCTCGCTGGGATCCCAGCGCTTCTCGGCTATCTTGGGCTTGAACTGCAAGGGCTGACCACCTGTGCCGGCCTGGGTTGGCCTGGGGGTATGTTTATTGGTCGATTTGGGCTTTAATATTGTTGGCACAACGGGTTGCAGAACCGTTACTTCGAAGAGGTGGCGAACTGTGGCGGTGGTGAAGCTAAGGGAAGAAGTGGAGGTGGGCCCCAGCCTTCTCAACAAGTTCTTAGAGGCCTACCCCTTGCTCAAGAAAGCCTACGATGTGCTGACGAGAGACAGTGAGTACTTGGCGCTCGTGGAGATGAGCAACATAATGGCGGTCAAGAGGCTCCTCTACAACGACCACGGGCCCGTGCACGCCAAGATTGTGGCGGGCAGTGCCCTGGAGATATTCGAGCGCCTGGTGGAGAGCGGGGTGAAGCCCACATCCCTGGAGCACCATACCGCGGAGAACTATGAGCAGGCCCTCCTCGTGGTGCTCCTGGGCACCATGCTGCACGATGTGGGAAACAGCGTTCATAGGAGCAACCACGAGCTCCTAGGGGCCCTATTGTCAAGGAGCCTTGTCAGCAGGGTACTGACCCGCGTGCTGGGCTCCAAGGTTGATGCCAAGAGAAGGTACATGCTACGCCAGGAGATACTCCACGTTATATACTCGACCGCCTATGACGTCCAGTCCCTCACAGTGGAGGCAGGTAGCGTCAAAATAGGCGATGGAACCGATATGTCCCAGGGGAGGGCCCGGTTCCCCTACAGGCTGGGCAAGAACGACATACACGCGGTCTCCGCCCTCGCTATAGAGAGGGTAACCATCTCGAGCGAGGAGGGTAAGCCCGTAGTTATAAACGTGTACATGAGGGAGAAGGCAGGGGTCTTCCAAATAGAGAAGGTCCTCCAGCCAAAGATAGCAACCAGCGGGCTGGAGAAGTACGTGGTTGTACGTCCTTTCCACAACGGTAAGGAGTTCAAGATATAGGAGGCTCCCCGGCCCCACTCCTCCGCATTATCATCTCCAGGTAGGTCTCCTCAACCAACCTTCCCCCTATTCCCAGGCCCTCAAGGAACCTCCTGACCTCACCCGCCGCCTCCTCTCCACCGCTCTTCTCCACCTCCACGAAAACGCCGAGCCCCTCAACCCTGTCGAGAACCACCTTGAACCCCCCGGGGCACTGGTACTTCTCCCTCTCCTTGACCACGCGGGCCACCTCCCTGAAGCCGAGGCTCTCGAGCATTTTTTCCAGAACCCCACAGTCGCCCGGCTCCACCCGCGACTTTAGCTCCAGCCTGCTCTTGACCCCCTCCTCCACGCTCCGGGGCCCCTTATAGGTCAGCACACACCTCTCCCCATCGTTGACCTTCCTTACCCTAAGAGCCTCGTCCGTCTCAGCAAAATCCCTGCACGGGTGGTTGTAGTAGACGTCAACCTGCCTAACCCTCTCCACGTACCTGCAGAGCCTGGAGACCCTTCGCCTAGCATCCTCGAGCGAATCCTCTCCCCCCAAGAGGACCTTAACCTCAGATTCAATCACCTCAGCCCCGCCTCCCACCACGTGGTCGGGAGAAGAGCGCAACCAACACTATGACCAGGCCCAGTATTATTGATGCCCTTGCAATGCTTGAAAAAAGCCACGAGAAACCCCCCTTCCCACTACCCGTGGGGGGCTCGGGGCTTCCTATCTCTTCCCGCGAGAATGGGGGCG
>JALTXS010000071.1 GCA_027048265.1 Desulfurococcales archaeon | reverse complement strand
ACAATCGTGGAGGCTGTGGAAGCCCTCAGGAGGCTCGGGGCCCGAGAAATTGCAGTCACATGCGTCCACCCAATACTAACGGGAAGAGCCTATCCGCGGTTAAAGCGGCTGGGGTTAAGGCACCTAGCCTGCACGGACACCGTGCTTAGCCCAATAAGCCTGGTTGAATCCTCCCCCGCGCTGGCCAAGGCCCTCGAACAATTATTATAAAAGTACAATAGACGTCTCCCGTCGTCTAGTTTTCACCTATATCTATTTTCCTCCAGCGACTTGAGCCATTAACGGCATTCTTCATAACCCTCCTGACTCTCGGGGGGTCGTTCACTACAGCGATGTCCACCATGTCCAGGTATTTTTCGAAGAGGAAGTCGGGGTTATAGCTGAGTTCCAGAGGGCTCCAGAACATCGTCCGCAGGCCCTTTCCTCTTATGGTCTTGACCAGTATCTCAGCCTCTCTTCGGGGAAGCTGTGCAAGAGCGGTTATCGGGAATCCTAGGAAGCTGAGCCCGTATTTCTCTTGGAGAGCATTCCCTATGATAGCCTTATCCATGTCATCAAAGTTCATACCGATCTTCACCTCAGGGTCGATGCGGTGCATCTGAGCTAGGGAGGGGGCGTCGAAGCTGACCACATAAGTGTTCCCCAGGTCCCTATGCTCCCGTATCAGCCTGTAGGTGGGCTCCACCGCCCTGGGATCCTTAATCTCTATCATTAAGGCACGTTCCCCGGGGTAGGATTCTAGGACCTCCTCTAGGCTTATGAGAGTTTGTCCCTTCCCGAGAACAGTTCCCGTAAGTCGAGAGTAGGGGGTTTTGGTCACGTCGGTGTCCTTTCCTGCGATTCTCTGGGTTGTCCGGTCGTGTATTATAACTAGCCTCCCATCAGCGCTGACCCATACGTCGAGCTCAACGCCGTCTGCACCGTAGAATATCGCCGCGAGGAGGGATGCCAGCGTGTTCTCGGGGTACCTTACCGGGTACCCCCTGTGTCCCAAGAGTAGGGGTCCGTTGCGGGTCAAGGAGGACCGGCCCGGTTAAATGTGTGTAGTCTCTAATGTTTGCTTTGACTGGGAGGTTTATTAGAAGTTAGCCCTCCTGTAAACGGTGTTACTCTGGGGGGAACCCTGTTACATGTCCAAATGTATCCTACTAGTTAGTCCTCGGGGGGAACCACTACGAGCTTCTCGGGGGATAGCCTTACCCTCACCTCCATACCCTCCCTCACTTCCATCTCAGTTGCTTTAACGAAGGTTCTAAGAACTATGCCGTCTATGCTTATGTTCATGTCTATGGTCGAGCCCAGGAAGGTGGCCTTCTCGACCCTGCCCTCGAGGATGTTCTCATCTGGCTCCTCGTCTATCCGGAGTAGGGTCACGTATTCGGGACGTATTACTACGAAGCCCTTGCCGCCGGGCTCGACGAAGGAGTGTGCCACTCTCAACGTGTGCCCAGTCCCCGCTAGGGTGAACCTGTACCCCTCGTCACTCTTTTCCTCGACCCTGCCCTCTAGAATTGTTGCTATGCCGAGGAACTTGGCCACGAACACGCTATTGGGTCGCTCGTACACCTCCTTAGGGGTACCCATCTGTATTATCCTACCACTTCTCATGATAGCCATCCTATCCGAGACGACAAGGGCCTCGGCCTGGTCGTGGGTGACATAGATGGAGGTTATGCCCACCCTCTTCACCAGGTCCCTGAGCTCGAACCTTATCTGCTCCCTCAGAATAGCGTCTAGGTTGCTAAGGGGCTCGTCAAAAAGTATAATCTCTGGCTGGGGGGCGAGGGCACGTGCAAGGCCCACCCTCTGCTGCTGACCGCCGCTGAGCTGGTGGGGGTACTTGTTCTCCAGCCCCCTTATGCGCAGGAGCTCTGCCACCTCCCTGACCCTCTTGTCTATATCGCTCTTGCTCCAGCCCCTCATCCTGAGGCCGAATGCGATGTTATCATAGACCGTCATGTGGGGGAATAGGGCGAAATTCTGGAAAACCATGGTGACGTTCCGCTTCTCCGGCGGGACGTTGTTCATGAGGCGGTCGCCGTAGTAGACGTTGCCATCATCGGGCTCCACGAGCCCCGCTATTATACGGAGGGTGGTGGTCTTGCCACAGCCGCTGGGGCCGAGGAGGGTGAAGAACTCCTTGTCCTCCACCGTGAAGCTCACGTTGTCAACGGCCCTGGTCTTGCCGAACACCTTGGTTACGTTCTCAAGCCTCACGCTTACCACGGTTGTTTCACCCCTTGACACCAGCTCCGGGCACGAATTCCGCCCTTATGTACTTCTCGGAGAGAACTAGGAAGATTATGGAGGGTATCAGGAGGATCACGCTTAGCGCGGAGACTGGGGCCACCTGTATGTAGTAGCCCCCTACGTACCTGAATATCTGGACGGGGAGCGTAACGATATCGGGGAGTCCCACGAGGAGGGTTAGGAGGAACTCGTTCAGGCTCCAGGCAAACGCGAACACGCTACCGGCAAGCAGGCCGGGGGTTATCAGGGGGAGGTAGACGTGCCTGAGGACCCTTAGCCTCCCCGCGCCCAGTATGCGGGCGGCGTCCTCTAGGGCAGGGTCAACGGACTCGAAGGCAGCTGCGAGGCTCCTGAACATGAAGGGTATAGCTCCTATAAGATGTACCGAGGCGACTGCCCATATGTTGCTCTTGAACCCAATCTGAGTGTAATAGCCCAGGATGCCAACGCCCGTCGCTATTGGGGGGACTATTAGGGGCATGAGTGCCAGGCTCTCCACTATCTCCCTTCCCCGGAACCTCTTTACCCCCACCACGTAGGCGGCTGGTATTGAGATGAGGGCGCTCGCTACCACGACTATGGCTGCTATTATGAGGCTGTAGGTGAGGGGCTGGACAAGTGCCCCAGACTCTATAAGGAGCCTGAACCACTTGAGCCCGAAGGCCTCGGGGAAGAGCTTGGCACCCGGCCACCTTTCAGAGAAGGCCCAGAGGAAGACCGTGAATATGGGGAGGAGGACGAACACTACTATAACCAATGTCAGTATGGCTATCCCTGCACGGGTTAGTGGAGCTCCCCTCATATTCTTCTCAGCCCCTTTCGGCTTATCTTGGAGTACGTGTAGGTTATCACTAGAGCTGATATCAGGTATATCACGGCCTGCACGCTGCCGATGCTCCACAGGTACCTTTGCACCACATCCTCGTAAATGGTGACTGACATGTAGGTGGGGAAACTCGCTCCCAGGATGTAGGCGACCGAGAAGCCCCCGAACATGCTGAGGAATATCAGCTGCAGGCTCGCCAGTATACCCGGGAGCGTCAAAGGTATGTAGATGTGCCTGAGCACCCTCCTCATATCCGCCCCCAGGACCCTAGCGGCCTCCACTAGGCTCGGGTCCACGAGCTTAAGGCTCCCCAGAGAAACGAGCGCGACGAAGGGGATGTGCATCCACGTGTTCGCCACTATAATTCCAATGCCATTGGGATCGTTTACAAGCTGGGCCCCCTGGCCTATTATCCCGAGGGCCTTGAGGAACTCGTACACATACCCCTTGGGGACCAGGAGGACCCACCACATGAAAGCAGCCACGAGGTAGGGTACGAAGAGAGGTAGCTTGTAGAGGACGCTTATGAACCTCTTCCCCCTGAAATCGTAGAGGAAGAGAACTAGCGCCAGCAGGTACCCCACTAGTATCGATACCAGGACCGCGACCAGGGAGTTCCAGAAGCTGAACCATAGGGCAGTCAGGTATCGGGGAGATGAGGCGAACTCCCTGTAGAACTCTGTTGTGGGATATCCCTCAACCTCGGGCTTGCCCGAGAGGGTGGGCACCCCGAAGGACTGTAGAAAGACGAGTACGAGAGGGTAGAGCCAAACCAGGGCATAGAATATGGTTATGGGCATTAAAAAAAGGACTATCGTTAAGCGACCCTTTAGGGCCACCGCCAGCACCCGTCATTAGCGCAGGTCTATGAGGCCTTATTGTG